>DATNAI010000001.1:0-5759 GCA_035572875.1 Castellaniella sp.
GATGGCTTCGCGCGAGGCGGGCGACAGTGGCTTCCTCCACGTGGTCGTCATGAATCCGCTGATGTCGGCGGGCACGGCCGAATTCGAGGAGGCCATTCTCTATGAAGAGAGCCTGGGAGACCGGGAGCAGTGGGATGCGGATTACGCCGCGTATGCGCGCGGCAAGGCCTGGATGAGTTGGCGCAGCGGATTGGATGGCCATCGGGTGTGCGACATCGCGCCCCAGTGCCTGACCGAGGGCGAGAAGCCCCTCTGGGGCAGCGTCTCCATCGACGGCGTGGTGGTAGGCGTCAGCGGGGCCTACCCATGGTTCGACGAAGCCTTCGCCGGTGCCGTCGCTTATGCGTTCATCGCCTGCATCAAGGAAGCCCGATTCGCAGCGTCAGCATGAAGCCGGCGGCCCGTTGGCACGAGGCCGACGGGCGCCACGAGTCCGGCACGTCGCCGGACGATCATTTGAAACGGGGAGAAACCATGCACAGACATCATCGCGAAGACTCCGGCGACGAAGGCCGGCTGGGCCGGGCCATGCGGGATACCGGCGAGCTATTGAGACGCGGCGTTTCCTACGCGGAGGCCGACCTGGACACGGGGCGGGACCGGCTCCGGCGCCAATGGGAAAGCGCTGCTGACCGTGCCGGTGAGTGGCGGGACGCTGCGACGGACGGGGTGAGCCGCCTGGCCCGCGCCACCGACCAGTGTGCGCACCGCCACGCCTGGGAATCGATCGCGGTGGCTGCCGTGATCGGTGCGATCACGGCGTTCTGCCTGGCGCGTCGTTCCATGCGGCGGTAGACCTCGCTCCATGGAAAGTCGATCGCCCCCCATGGGCGAGGAGGCTGCGGCTGCGGTCGCGCGCAGTGAACTGATTCGCACGATCGCCGCAGCGCTCTGGGAACAGCGCGGCCGTACGGGTCTGGCGCTCGCGTTGCTCGTAGCCGCCAAACTGCTGATGGTGGCCGTGCCGGTGGTGCTCAAGCACATCGTCGACGTGCTCAGCGGTCCAGGTCCCCTGACTCTGCCCGTATTTCTCCTGCTCGGCTATACGGTGCTGCGCTTCGGCGGCAGTCTCTTCACCGAACTGCGCGACGTCGTGTTCGCGCCGATCGCGCAGCGCACGGTGGCCGATTTCACCTTGCGCCTTTTCGGGCATCTGCAATCGCTGGGGGCCGCCTTTCACGGGGGGCACCGCACGGGCAGCATGACGCGCGACTTGCAGCGGGGGACTGCCGGCGTCGGCTTCCTTGTCGGCACGGCGCTGTTTTCGCTGCTGCCGACCCTCGTCGAGATCGTCTCCGTCGTGATCGTTCTGGTGGCCGATTACAGCCTCTGGTTCGCGCTGATGGTCGCCCTCACTTTTGCGGCCTATGCCAGCTATACGTCCATACTGATCCGTCGGCGCACGCCGCTGCAGAGGCGGCTGAACGAGTTCGATTCCCAAATGAGCGGGCGGCTCGTCGACAGCCTCCTCAACTATGAGGCCGTCAAGCTCAATTCCGCGGAGCGGCGCGAAGCGGCGCGACTGGGCGACGTGCTGAACCAATGGGTGCATGCCGGCGTGCGGAATCAGAATTCCCTGTCCCGGCTGCATGTCGGCCAGGCAGGCATCATCGCGTTCGGAGTGGGAGCGGTGATGGTGCTGGCCGGCCAGCAAGTCGCGGGCGCCCGGATGTCGGTGGGCGACCTCGTGCTGATCAACGCCTACATCATCCAGATTTGTCTGCCGCTGAATGCGCTGGGGATGATCGTGCGGCAGGCCCGTGAATCGTTCATCGCCGCCGAGAACGTTTGTGCGCTCTTGCTGCTGCCTCCAGAACCGGGTAGCGAAACCGGACTGCCCGCCCTGAAGGCGGGCCCCGGCGAGGTGGTCTTTCAAAACATATCGTTCGGCTACGAACCGGGTCGCCAGATTCTGTGGGACGTGGACCTGCACATCCCGGCCGGGAGCACCCTGGCAGTGGTCGGCGGGAGCGGCTCGGGGAAGTCCACGTTGGCGCGCTTGCTGCTGCGCTTCTATGATCCCGGCGAGGGCCGCGTGCTGATCGATGGCCAGGACCTGCGCCAGGTCGGCATCGCAAGTCTGCGGGGAACGGTCGGCATCGTACCCCAGGATACGCTGCTGTTCAACGATACGATCGGCTATAACATCGGCTACGGACGCGCGGACGCCACTCGCGAGGAAATCATCGAGGCCGCCCGTGCGGCGCGCGTCCATGAATTCATCGAGAGCCTGCCCGCGGGCTATGAGACGCCGGTGGGCGAACGCGGCCTGAAGCTGTCGGGCGGCGAGCGCCAGCGGATCGCCATTGCCCGAGCCTTGCTCAAGCGGCCGGCCATCATGATCTTCGATGAAGCGACCTCGGCGCTGGATACCCGCACGGAGCGGGCGATCCAGCACGAGCTGGATCGCATCGCCCGCGACCACACCACGCTCATCATTGCGCACCGGCTCTCGACCATCGTGGGCGCGGATCGCATCGTCGTGCTCGACCACGGCAGGGTCATCGAGTCGGGCACGCACGATACGCTACTGGCCACAGGCGGCGTCTATGCGCAGATGTGGCAACTGCAGCGTCAGCTCGGCGCGCTCGAGGAAACAGACCGGGCGGCCGCGCATCAGCCGGTCAATCTGGTGGCGCTGGCGGCGGGTGTGCTGGATGCCACCCGCGACATGCTGCGGAGTCGCGGCGTCAACCTGTATACCTTCATTGGTGCCGAGGCAGCCCGCATTACGGGGGATCCCGGGGCCTTGCAACGGCTCATCTGGGATCTTTTCCTGCACGCGCTGGGCTCGACACCGCCCGGTGGACGCATGGCCTTGCATCTCATGCGAGAGGGTTCGGTGACGAGGCTGACGGTGACCGACGGGCGGGCGCCCCGTGAAGCCGACGTCGTAGTCGACGTGCCGGCCGACCCTGTACTGGCCAGGGCGGCCGCCCTGGATCCGGCCACCCTGGCCGCCGAGACGCAGCGGCAGGGAGGGCAGTTCAGCACGAGGTCCGAGGAAGGAGGGGGGATGAGCTATACGCTGGAATTTTCGCTGCGATCGGTGGCGCCCGTGGAAACTCAAACGCCGGTTCCCCCCGAGCACAGCGATCTGCACGGACTGGACGTCATGCTGGTCGACGACCAGGAGGAAGCCCGCGCGCTGCTGGCGGCCGTGCTGACGGAGGCCGGAGCGCGGCTGGAAGTGTTGACGAACGGGACCGCGGTAGTGGATGCATTGCGGCGGCCCCGCGCGCAGTGGCCCGATGTGCTGGTCTGCGACATGTCGCTGGGCGATATCGATGGGGACGAAGTCATCGCCCGCGTCCGGGCCCGCGAGGCCGCCGCGCAGGTTCCCCTGGGAAAGCGTTTGCCGGCGATTGCCCTGTCCGGCCACGACGCGCCGGAGTATCGCCTGCGGGCCTTGCTCGCGGGCTTTCAGATCCACCTCGGGAAGCCGGTGGACCCGCGCGAACTCGTTGCCAGCGTCGCCGCGATGGCTCATCCGCGGGCGCGTCTGCCAGCGGTACCCGCTCCACACTGACCGCCGCCCGGACGGCACGCTACTTGCTCTTTCCCGGCAACCGGGGCCATTTCGCTGTGGGCTCCGAAAGCGGGTCGCCCGGTTGGGTGGCAGTCGGAGGCAGTGTTGCACTGCCGCAGGCGGACGGAAGTCCGCCGAATCGAGGAAAGGGAGTCAAGCATGAATCGAGACAAGGAAGAAGTTCGGGGTGCCGACATCGTCGGCAGCCCCAAGTCGAACGCTTCCGGACCGGGGCCGGAGGTGATGGCCGCCAGTACGCTGGAGGGCAACGATGTCTACAACAGCCAGGGCGAGAAGCTGGGCAGCATTGACGAGATCATGCTCGATGTGCTCAACGGACGCATTGCCTATGGCGTGCTCTCGCGGGGCGGCGTGCTGGGGATTGGCGACAAGCTGTATGCCATTCCCTGGGGGGCCCTCACCCTCGATACGGACCGCGAATGCTTCGTCCTGGACGTCAGTGCGGACCGGCTGAAGGAAGATCCCGGTTTCGACAAGGACCACTGGCCGTCCATGGCCGACGATGCGTGGGCTCGCCGCACTTATGCCTACTATGGACAGGATCCCTACTGGTAGGGCGCGGGCGGCCGTCCCGGGCTTCAGCTCGGGATGGGCCTCACGGGCTCGCCGGCACATCTTCAGCATCTGACCAGGAGAACAGGCATGCGAGGTTTCGAGGCACTCAGGGACCGTGTGATATTGGTGACCGGCGCGGGCAGCGGGCTGGGCGCGGCCCTGTGCGCGCGGCTGGTGGAAGAGGGCGCTTGTGTCGCGGCGCTGGATCTCCACGCGGAGCATGTCGACACGCTGGCGGAGCGCCTCCGCAGTGACGGCGGTCGCGTGCGGGCTTACACCGGGGACGTCGGAAATGCGCAAGACGATGCGCGGGTTCTGGCGGCCGCTGTCTCGGCGTTCGGCCACCTGGATGCGATCGTGAACTGCGCCGGCGTGGACATCACGGCCCCTATCCGGGACGTCGATGTGGCGGGATGGGAGCGCGTGGTGCGCACGAATCTGATCGGGCCGTTCCTGCTGTCGAAACTGGCGCTCGAGCATCTGGGCGCCAGTGGGCATATCGTCAATGTCGTCTCCACGGCCGCGCGCCGCGCATGGCCCAATGCAAGTGCGTACCATGCGAGCAAATGGGGGCTCATGGGCCTGACCCAGGCGCTGCATGCCGAGCTGCGCCCCTGCGGTATCAAGGTCAGCGCCATCATCGCCGGCGGCATGCGCACGCCATTTTTGCTGGACCGGTTCCCAGATATCGACGTCGGCACACTCCAGGACCCGACGCACGTGGCGCGGGCCATTCTTTTTGCGCTGACTCAACCGGAAGAAAGCGTGGTGCCCGAAATCATGGTGCTTCCCATGAAGGAGACATCATGGCCGTGAAGGATGCGACACCCGACGCACGCGCGGCGATCTTTCTCGACAAGGACGGGACGCTGCTGGAAGACGTGCCCTACAACGCCGATCCGTCACTGATGCGGTGGGCCCCCGGGGCGCGGGCGGGAGTGCAGGCGCTGGCTGCGACCGGCCGGCCGCTGGTGGTGGTCAGCAACCAGCCCGGGCTGGCATTGGGACGGTTCGACCGTATGGCCCTGGAGGCAATGAGGGAACGGCTCTACGAGCTGTTCGATCAGGCAGGCGTCTCGCTCGCAGGCTTTTATTTTTGCCCGCATCATCCGCAGGGGCGCGTGGCGCCCCTTGCCTGTTTCTGCGGCTGCCGCAAACCGGCTCCCGGGCTGCTGCTGCGGGCCGCGAGCGATCTGAATCTGGATCTGTCCGAGTCATGGATGATCGGCGACATTCTGGATGACGTGGAGGCGGGGCACCGTGCGGGCTGCCATAGTGCGCTTCTGGATGCCGGCCACGAAACCGAATGGAAGGCGGGTCCGGCGCGCGTGCCGGACTGGCGGGTGCAGAGCCTGGAGGAAGCGGCTCTGCGGTTGCATGCCTCCCGGGAAGCACACTATGTCGCAGCCGCGTGAACAGAGTCCGCAGGTCTCGGTGGTGATCCCGACGCGCCGGCGGCCCGCGCTTCTGCGGCGGTGCCTGGAGGCCTTGCAGGCCCAGCAGATTCCGGCGGAGTCAGTCGAGATACTGGTGTGCGACGACGGGCCCGATGCTGCAACGCTGGAGGTCGTGGAATCGCTGGCGCAGCGGTGCCCCGATGGGCCGGTGTTGCGTTATCTGGTCCCCGGTGGGGAACATGGGCCGGCCGCCGCCC
>DATNAI010000002.1:0-7392 GCA_035572875.1 Castellaniella sp.
GAAGCGCCTGCGCGAGATCGATCGTAGAATGCGATTCCTGACCCGCCGCCTGGCGAGCGCCGAGGTGGTGGATCCCGCGCAGCAACCCAATCGCGACCAGGTGTTTTTCGGCGCCACCGTCCATTATTGTGACAGCCGCGGGCAGGAATTTACCGTGACCATCGTCGGGGTTGACGAGGCGGAGCCTCTTGCGGGGCGCATCAGCTGGATTTCACCCGTGGCGCGGGCCCTGCTCAAGGCACATGAAGGCGACACCATCAGCCTGCGCACTCCCGCCGGCGTCGAGGAACTCGACATCCTGGAAGTGCGCTATCCCGAGCCGTAACCCGCACTGATCCCACAGTTACTGGGCCGGTTCGGCCCCTGTTCCCGGCTAAAATGAACGCCTTTCAATCTGTCCGCGTTTAGGCCTGTACCGTCGTGACCACTGTCCTTCTCATTCCCGGCTCGTCCACCCTGTCCGACTTCCGGCGGGATCGCTTGTTGCACACACTGGAGGCGCGGCAGCTTCCCGTGGCGGACGTGCAGGCGCGCGCCTGCTATTTTGTGGCTGTGCGGGGCGAGCTCACGGCCGCGGAACACGACAGGCTGGTGGCACTGCTGGATGATGGTCGATCCGAGCCATGGGCCTCCCCGGAGCGCCATGCCGCGTCCTTCCTGGTCATTCCGCGTCCGGGCACCATTTCGCCATGGGCCAGCAAGGCGACCGACATTGCGCGGCATTGCGGCCTGTCGCAGATCATTCGAATCGAACGTGCCATACGCTACGTGATCATGCCGCAGCGCCATCTGCTGGCGGCGCGGACGCTGGATGCCCGGCAGGTACACGCGGTGGCCGCGCTCGTCCACGATCGGATGACACAGTCCGTGGTGGCGTCCGACTTCGACGGCCAGGCTCTGTTCGCGTCCGTGCCCGGGCAGCCAGTGCGTGGCGTGCCTGTCCTGGCCGAGGGCCGCGCCGCACTCGGCGCCTGCAACGAACGGCTGGGCCTGGCGCTGTCGGCCGACGAAATCGACTACCTGCTGCGGGCCTACCAGGACCTGGGCCGCGACCCGACGGACGTCGAGCTCATGATGTTCGCGCAAGCCAACAGCGAACACTGCCGCCACAAGATCTTCAACGCGCGCTGGACGATCGATGGCAAAGCGCAGGCGTCCACGCTGTTCGACATGATTCGTGCCACGCATGCCGCCCAGCCGGAAGGCACGATCATCGCGTATTCGGACAATGCCGCCGTGATGGAGGGGGGGGCGGCTGCCCTGTTTCATGCGGCGGCCACGGGGGAACGCGCTTACGGGCGTGATGACCGGTTGCTGCACACGCTGATGAAGGTCGAGACCCACAATCACCCGACGGCGATTGCGCCGTTCCCGGGGGCCGCGACCGGCTCCGGAGGAGAAATCCGCGACGAAGGCGCGACGGGCCGCGGGTCCAAGCCCAAGGCCGGGTTGACGGGCTTCACCGTCTCGAACCTGCGGGTGGATGATGCGCCAGAACCCTGGGAGGGCGCTCCCAGCGCGCCCGATCGCATCGCCACGCCGCTGGAAATCATGATCGAGGGGCCGATCGGGGCCGCCGCGTTCAACAACGAGTTCGGGCGGCCCAACCTTTTGGGGTATTTCCGCAGCTTCGAGCTGGCGGCGGGGGGCGTGCACTGGGGCTATCACAAGCCCATCATGCTGGCCGGCGGTCTGGGCCAGATCGATGCCGGACTGGTGCACAAGGACCCTTTGCCGCCCGGTGCGCTGCTGGTGCAACTGGGAGGACCGGGCATGCGCATCGGCATGGGCGGGGGCGCGGCCTCCAGCCTGGGGGCGGGGATCAATCAGGCGGAGCTCGATTTCGACTCCGTGCAGCGGGGCAATCCGGAGATGCAGCGCCGTGCCCAGGAAGTCATCGACCGGTGCTGGCAGCAGGGGCCGTCCAATCCCATCCTGGCGATCCATGACGTGGGCGCGGGCGGGTTGTCGAACGCTTTTCCGGAACTGGTCAATGATGCCGGCCGGGGTGCCGACTTCGAGCTCCAGCGGGTCCCGCTGGAGGCGTCGGGCCTGTCTCCCGCGGAAATCTGGAGCAACGAGTCCCAGGAGCGATACGTCCTGGCGCTCCTGCCGGAAGACCTGCAGCGATTCGCCGATATCGCCGACCGGGAACGCTGCCCGTACGCGGTGGTGGGCGTGGCTACCGAAGATCGCCGTCTGCGCGTGACCATGGGCGAGGGTCTGCCGGGGCTGGATGAGCCGTCCGCCGAACCACCTTCGACAGCACTGCGGCCCGTCGATGTGCCACTGGATGTCATTCTGGGCAAACCGCCGCGCATGCAGCGCGACGTCCGGCGCAGCTCCACAGAGGGACAGCCACTGGAGCTGATCGATATCGAATTGGCCCAGGCCGTCGATCGGGTGCTGCGCCATCCCACGGTGGCCAACAAGTCGTTTCTCATTACTCTGGGTGACCGCACGGTGGGCGGCCTGACGGCCCGTGACCAGATGGTCGGTCCCTGGCAGGTTCCTGTGTCGGATTGCGCCGTGACCTTGCGCGACTACGAGGGAGTCGCGGGCGAAGCCATGGCGATGGGCGAGCGATCGCCGCTTGCCGTCCTGAACCCGGCTGCCTCGGGCCGGATGGCAGTGACCGAGGCCCTGACCAATCTGGTCGCGGCGGATGTCGCCCGGCTGGAGGACATCAAATTGTCCGCCAACTGGATGGCGGCGTGCGGCGTTCCTGGACAGGATGCGGCTCTGTTCGATACGGTGTCGGCGGTGAGCGACTGGTGCGAATCGCTGGGGTTGTCCATTCCGGTGGGCAAGGACTCCCTGTCCATGCGTACGGCATGGCGGGACGATCAGGGCGAGCATCAAGTGGTGTCTCCGATATCGCTGGTGGTGACGGCCTTTGCGCCCGTCGCCGATGTTCGCCGCACGTTGACGCCGCAGCTTCGGACCGATGCGGGAGACAGCATCCTGTTGCTGATCGATCTGGGCGAGGGTCGGCAACGGCTCGGCGGCTCCGTGCTGGGTCAGGTGTACGGCAGCATCGGCACCGAGACGCCCGACATGCGCGACGCCACGCTGTTGCGCACCGCTTTCCTGGCGGTGCGGAACCTGGCGCGCGAGGGGCTGGTGCTGGCCTGCCACGATCGGTCCGATGGCGGACTGCTGGCGACTGCCGCCGAAATGGCGTTTGCCAGCCGCATGGGCGTGTCCTTGAATCTGGACATGCTGACCTTCGATCCCCATACTGCCGATGCCGGCGATTACAAGATCCACATCGATCAGGTCGCGATCCAGCACCGTGAGCGGTGCCTGACGGCGCTGTTCAACGAAGAAGCCGGCTGGCTGTTGCAGATCCCGCGTGCCCGACGCGACGATGTGCTGCACGCCTTGCGCCAGGCGGGACTGTCCGCGTGCTCGAATGTGGTGGGCATGCTCAACAGCCAGAAGGAGCTGCAGATCTTTGCGGACGGCTCCATCATTTATCGCCGGGCATTGTCCGAATTGGGACAGGTCTGGAGCGAAACCACCCGCCGCATCCGGATTCGGCGGGACCGTCCCGACTGTGCCCAGGCGGAATTCGACACCTGGCTGGATACCGAGGCCCCCGGGCTGTCGGCGCGCGTGGCGTTCGATCCACAGGACGACGTGGCGGCTCCCTTCATTGCCACCGGTGTGCGCCCCCGGATCGCCGTGCTGCGTGAGCAGGGTTGCAACAGCCAGGTGGAAATGGCCTGGGCGTTCGACGTGGCCGGTTTCCAGGCCGTCGATGTCCATATGACGGATCTGCTGACGGGCCGGGCCCGCCTGTCCGACGTACAGGGATTGGTGGCGGTCGGCGGTTTCAGTTATGGCGATGTCCTGGGGGCGGGTGAAGGGTGGGCGCGTACCATCCGGTTCAATTCAGGCCTCGCGGACCAGTTTGCGGCGTTCTTTGCCCGACCCGACGTCTTTGCGTTGGGCGTATGCAACGGTTGCCAGATGATGGCCGCCCTGGCGGACATGATTCCCGGCGCCCAGGACTGGCCGCGCTTCACCCGCAATCGCTCGGAACAGTACGAGTCGCGTCTGTCGCTGGTCGAGGTTCTGGATTCGCCGTCGATCCTGTTGGCCGGCATGGCGGGCACGAGAGCACCCATCGCGGTTGCGCATGGGGAAGGTTTTGCGGACTTCACCCGCCAGGGCGACGCCGCGAAAGTGGTATCCGCGATGGCATTCACCGATCATGACGGCGCCCGCACCGAGGCCTATCCGGCTAACCCGAACGGCAGCCCGGATGGCCTGACGGCCGTCACGACGGCCGACGGCCGCTTCACGGCCATGATGCCGCATCCGGAGCGGGTCACGCGCAATGTCGCAATGTCGTGGCGCCCCGAACGTTGGGGCGCCGCCGATCGCGGGGGCGATGAGGTCGCGCACGGCGGTTTCACGCCGTGGATGCGGCTGTTCCGGAACGCCAGGGCCTGGCTGGGGTAGCGGGCCCGCTCCAAAAGACGGTACGGGCGCCCTGCGCGGCATTGGGGGTTGCCCGTATAATCTACTTTTGCCTGGAGCACAATCGTTTATGCGGCTCATCAAAAAAGCACTGACCTTCGACGATGTTCTGCTGGTCCCTGCCTACTCCCGGATTCTGCCCCGTGACGCCCAACTGGCCACCCAGTTCACGCGCGGCATTCAGCTCAATATCCCGCTGGTTTCCGCCGCCATGGACACGGTCACCGAATCCGGCCTGGCCATTGCCATGGCCCAGGAAGGCGGGATCGGCATCATCCACAAAAATCTTTCCGCAGATGAGCAGGCGCGTGAAGTCTCCCGCGTCAAGCGCCACGAATTCGGCATCGTCATCGACCCCATCACGGTCACTCCCACGATGAAGGTGCGCGATGCGATTGCGTTGCAGCGCCAGCACGGGATTTCCGGTTTGCCGGTGGTCGAGGCGGGCAAGCTGGTCGGTATCGTCACCAACCGCGACCTGCGTTTCGAGGATCGCCTGGACGAGTCGCTGCGCGAGGTCATGACTCCCCAGGAGCGCCTGGTCACCCTGCACGAGGGCGCAACGCTGGAAGAGGCGCAGACGCTCATGCATCAGCACCGCCTGGAGCGCGTACTGATCGTCAACGACAAATTCCAGCTCCGTGGGCTGGCGACCGTGAAGGACATCGTCAAGAACACCGAACACCCGATGGCCTCCAAGGACGCCCAGGGCCAATTGCGCGTGGGCGCGGCTGTGGGGGTGGGCGAGGGTACCGACGAGCGCGTCGAGAAGCTCGCGGCGGCGGGCGTTGACGTGATCGTGGTGGATACCGCGCATGGCCATTCCGCCGGGGTGATCGAGCGCGTCCATTGGGTCAAGAAGCATTACCCGCACATTCAGGTCATCGGTGGCAACATCGCGACCGCGGCGGCGGCGCTGGCGCTCGTGGAAGCGGGTGCCGACGGCGTGAAGGTCGGCATCGGCCCGGGCTCGATCTGCACGACCCGCATCGTGTCCGGGGTGGGCGTGCCCCAGATGACCGCCATATCGGATGTGGCGGACGCTTTGCGCGGCACCGGTGTGCCGTTCATCGCAGACGGCGGGATCCGCTATTCGGGGGACGTGTCCAAGGCGCTCGCCGCCGGGGCGTCCGCCTGCATGATGGGCAGCATGTTCGCGGGCACCGAGGAGGCCCCCGGCGAGGTCGTGCTCTTCCAGGGCCGGTCGTATAAATCCTATCGCGGCATGGGCAGCCTGGGCGCGATGGCGGCTGGTTCGGCCGACCGCTATTTCCAGGACCCGAACAACAACGTGGACAAGCTCGTGCCGGAGGGCATCGAGGCGCGTGTTCCCTACAAGGGCAGCGTGATTGCCATCATCTTCCAGTTGATCGGCGGCATTCGCGCGTCCATGGGATACTGCGGCTGCGCCACCATTGCGGAACTTCACGAGAAAGCGGAATTCGTGGAGATCACCGCAGCCGGGGTTCGTGAATCGCACGTGCATGACGTGCAGATCACCAAGGAAGCGCCGAACTATCGCGCGGACTGATTCGCCTCGTGATCGTTGACGAGGCCCCGGTATCGGGGCCTCGTCGTTTAGTGAAGGCGCGGTGCGTGAACTCTATACCCGGCGCTCTGCGTCGGGTGCCAGGTATCGGGCTGTCAGCCCAGCGCCATCAGCGATTCGGCAACCAGGTCGGGAGCAGCCACCATGGCATCGTGGCCGCAATCCAGGTCCTTCCAGTCCCATTGTGTCCCGAACGTCGTCCACGCCCAGTCCCTGGCGTCCTGGACGGAGGGAAATATCGGCCGCACGCATCGCCAATAGCTGGCCGGCAGGCCATTGCCCAGCGGGTGCGCCAGCCGCATCGCCTCGCGGTACGTCCCCACGGGATGCGGCGTCAGCCTGCCTTGCACGAACGCGATGTCATCGGGTGCCTCCAGTCCCAGATTGGCAGGCCTGGGCGGTGCGATGCCGCCGGCCTTCGTCGTCTTTTCCTCCAGCTTGGCCACGACTGCGGCGGGCAGGGTATCGAAGGCTGATACCCCAGGGGGCAGGAGAAAGGCGTCCAGATAAACCAGTCGCCGGATCCGTTCGGGCATCCGGTCGGCAGCACCCGATATGGCCAGCCCCCCGAAGCTGTGACCGACCAGCACGACATCGCGCAAGTCCTCCCAGGTCAGCACGTTGCAGATGTCCTGCATGAAGGTTTCCAGGCCGATAGCGGGCGAGAGCAGGTGGCTGCGCTCGCCCAGGCCGGTCAGCGTGGGGGTATGGACGCGATGGCCGGCTGCACGCAGGCGTTCCGCTACCCGCGACCAGCACCAGCCGCCATGCCACGCGCCGTGGACGAGGACGTAAGTAGTTGGATTTTTCATTGCAGTCTCCGAATGGGTATTGCGCCGATCAGCAATCCCAGTGCGCCCAGAACGAGTGCGAACTCAAGCGGTGCCCCAAACCAGGTATGCGTCAGGCTGAAGAACAGCGGTCCAATCAATTGCCCCAGTGCAAACGAGGCCGTCATGGCCGCCATCTGCTGTTTCGCACCCGCCGCGCCGGCCCGGTGCTGGGCCTCTTGCAGGCCCACCATCGTGATGACCATGAACGTGCTGCCCACGCAACAGGCCGCGACCAGAATGGCCGCCAAGCTATGCCAGACAGCGGGCAGGAAGACGCCCAGCGCCATGATCACCTGTGCGCTGGCCCACATCCCGGGCCGGCTGAAGCGCCGCGCCAGGCGGCTTGCGACCAGTGTGGAGACGGCCCCCGCGATTCCGAACAGTGGCCAGGCCAAGCTGAAGAGCAGGGGATCGGGGACCAGCAACCGCGCCTGCGCGGGGAGGAAAGTGGCGGGCAGGATATAGCCGAATCCATAGACCCCGTAGCACCAGATGAGCCCCCAGTGCAGCGGCGGGCTGACT
>DATNAI010000003.1:0-20024 GCA_035572875.1 Castellaniella sp.
GCCTGCCGCTCACCCTGGAGGGCGGTGAGCAGCCCGCGTCGCAGCAGAGTCGGCGTTTTGCCCGTCAGCTCGAGGGACGGTACCGACTGCCTGTGGTGATGGTCGACGAGCGCGGTTCCAGCCTGGAAGCGCAGCGCATCCTGGGGTCCAATGCGCCCGACGACGCCGTGGCGGCCGCCGTCATCCTGCAACGCTATCTGGACAGTGTCCCCTGATTACCGGCCGCTGTACTCGGGTGGGCGCTTTTCCAGGAACGCCTGCATGCCTTCGGCGCGGTCGGCGGTTTTGAAGACTTCCGTGACCATCTGGCGTTCGAACGCGAGCCCCTGTGACAGCGGCTGTTCGAAGGCTTCCCGGGCGGCCCGCTTGGCGTATTGCACCGACAGAGGCGCCCTGGACGCAATGATGGCGGCGATCTCCGTGGCGCGCGGAACGACTTGCGCAGCGGGGACCACCTCGGCTACCAGGCCCGCCTGGAGAGCACGCATGGCCGGGATCCGTTCCCCGCTCAGGATCATGTACATGGAGAGGGCCTTGCCGACGGCGCGGGGCAGACGCTGCGTGCCGCCGTCTCCGGGGATCACGCCGATCGTGATTTCACCCTGGCCGAACGATGCGCCGTCGCCGGCCACGACAAGGTCGCACAGCAGGGCAAGTTCGAGTCCCCCTCCGATCGCCGGTCCGTTGACGGCGGCGATCAGCGGCTTGGGGAACTCCTCGATTTGGTGCCAGCGTTCCAGCCGCTGCGGATCCAGGTACCAGTCCACTCCCTGATGGACCATTCCCGAAATGTCGGAGCCGGCGGAAAAGATACGCTCGGAGCCGGTCAGGACGACACACCGGACGTCGGGATTTTCGTCGGCTTCCCGGAGATGGGCACAGAGCTCCACCATCAGTTCCGTGCTGAGCGAATTGGCCTTGCGGGGGCGGTTCAGCGTCAGCACCATGACGCCGCCTTCCCGGACTTCGGCGAGGACGAGAGTGTCGGTGGATCCGGTATCCGTTCCCGGGCCGCTCATGGCTAGGCGACCTTGGCGTACACGGATTCCGGCGTCAGGCCGGCTTCGCGCAGCCAGCGCGCGAGGCGCTCGGGGTTGTGCGTTGCCTTCAGCGGTGGGCGAACATAGGCGTTGGGCAGGCGGCCCAGGGCAACCAGCGACTCTTTCATGCGGGCCTGCCAGTCGATGTAGGGAGCCTCATAGAAGGCTTGGACGGCGGCGTAGACGCGGTCCCCCACAGCCTGGGCGCGCATCAGGTCATGCTGCTGGAACGCCTCGAACAGCGCCACCTGCAGATTCGCGATCACGCTTCCAGCGCCCGAGATGATGCCGCGCACGCCCATGGGCACCGATCCCATGAGCCAGGAAGAATGGGTCGTCAGGACACTGACCGGCCGCGCCAGCGCGTGCAGGTTGCGGATTTGCTTTTCGTGCAGTGCCGGGTCCGAGCACATGTCCTTGATGGCGACGATCTGCGGAATGGTTTCGCAGACCTTGATCAGGGTGTCGAACGAAAGCTGCAGGCCGGTCCATTTCGGGAACTGGAAGAGGACGATGGGCAGGTCGGTGGTGTCGGCCAGGGCCTGGTAGTAGTCCACGAACAGCTCCGGTCGGTCTTCGCCGCGAAACATCAGGACATTGGGCGGGAAGGCGAGCAGGCAGCGAGCGCCCCCCGCGGCGGCCATGCGCGCGAGCTTTTGGGCATAACGGGTGCTTTCGGCATAGATGCCGCAAATGATCGGCGTCTTGTCCCCGACCGTGTCCAGCGTCAGGTCCAGCGCGAGTTTCTGTTCGTCGAAGGAGAGCGTGTGGACCTCTGCAGCGTGGCCGTTGACCACGAGGCCAGTGACCCCTGCCGTGCCTGCCAGGTCCTGTACGTGACGCTGGTACGCGCCCCGGTCGATTTCCAGGTCGGCCTGGAACGGCATGAGGACGGCCGGAATGACGCCTTCGGGGGTATAGACGGAAGAAGAACCCATGATGCATGCTCCTGGATAAGGGGAAAGGCCGCCCGGGCGCGGGGGCATGAGGAGCTGAAACGTGCAAGCACGAGACGCGGCGATGCGCACCCGGCGGAGTCCAGTAGGGCAGCCACTTTGTTGGAAACCGATTTCATCAGATATTACATCAGAAAATCTGTTCACCCTTAGTGGTTTATCCCTATTCATGAATTCCGGGATGAAAATTATGCTGCTGGAAATGTAAACGTTTTCTGTCGGATCCGGGCATTCGGTCCGAACACATCTTGCGGTGGGGCCTCTTCGGTAATGAACGACGATATGTTGAACGGAATGAAAGTGCTGGGACTGTGCCATTACCTGCAGGGCCCGGCCGCCACGCAGTATCTGGCGGATCTTGGCGCGGACGTCATCAAGATCGAACCGATTGCCGGCGCGCACGAGCGCCACTGGGCGGGGGCCGGCTCCTTCATCGACGGCGTGAGTTCTTTTTTTCTGTGTGCGAACCGGAACAAGCGCAGCCTGGCGGTGGATCTGAAGACGCCCGAGGGCCGGGACATCGTCGAGCGCCTGATGGCGCGGAGTGACGCCGTGGTCGAGAATTTCCGTCCAGGCGTTCTCGATCGTCTCGGTTTCGGCTATGAGCGCGCCCGGGAAATCAATCCGGCCCTGATCTACGCGTCGGCCACAGGCTTCGGCGCTTCCGGGCCCATGCGCGACAGCCCCGGCCAGGATCTGCTCATCCAGGCGCGGTGCGGCCTGGTGGCGGGCACA
Source organism: Castellaniella sp. (assembly GCA_035572875.1). GTDB lineage: Bacteria > Pseudomonadota > Gammaproteobacteria > Burkholderiales > Burkholderiaceae_B > Castellaniella. Next base: position 2,732 of record DATNAI010000003.1, read on the forward strand.
GGCGAACGCTTTTCAGCCCCGAAGGCCGTGGGAGCCGCCGTCGTGGACCAGCATGGCGGAGCGCTCCTCGCCATGGCGGTGGTGGCGGCCTATGTCAGGAAGCTCACCACCGGGCAGGGGGCCCGGGTCGAATCCAGTCTCTTCAACGCAGGGCTGGATCTACAGGCAGAGGCGCTGGCCGCGTACATCAACGCGGGTGTCCAGCGTGATCGCTACCGGCGGCATCCTGATCTGGCAACCTGGTTCCACGAAGCACCCTACGGGGTATATCGCACGCGCGATGATCGCTTTGTCGTGATTGGTTTGAACGATCCCATTCAGCTCGCACGAACGCTTGAAAGCGACCGGCTGGAAGCGCTCGCCGACTGCAACCGCTACGAGGACCGGGACGCTTACGCGACCGCGGTGGCCGAGGCCGTCCTGAGATTCGACTTTGGGGATTTCGTGGCCCGTTTTGACCGCGCCGGGCTGTGGTATGCCCCCGTCCAGGACTACTCCGACCTTCAGGCCGATCCGCAGGCGCTTCACAACGAGGTCTTCGAGACCATCGAAACCGAAGGCCTGCGCTTCACGCTGCTGAACGCGGCCGTCCGCTACGATGGCAAGAAGCTCCCGACCCGGCGCTTTGCGCTGGCAGCGGGCGCCGACACCCATGCCATTCTGTCCGATCTGGGGATGGAGACCGCGCAGATCGATGACCTGGTCGCGCGCCGTGTCGTGGCCGCGCCGCGGGGAAGTGCTTCCCGCCAGGTGCGGACCGAACCCTTCCGGGGAGTGACGCATGAGTGATCGTTCCGTCAGCCGGCGCGCTGCCATCGTGACCGGGGGCCGCCGGGGAATTGGCCGTGCCATCGCATATGCCCTGGCACAGGCGGGGTTCGATCTGCTGATCAATGACATCCGCGAAGACGATCTGGCCGTTGAAACGGTCGCCGGCCTGCAGGCTCGCGGCGCCCGCGTCGAATTCGTCTGCGGCGACATTGCACAGGCCGATACCCACGAGCGCATCGTCGATGCCGTCTACAGTCGGTTTGGCCGTCTGGATGCGCTGGTCAACAACGCCGGCGTGCAGGTGCGCAAGCGCGGTGACCTGCTCGACGTGACCCCGGAGCACTTCGACGAAGTGCTCGACATCAATTTGCGGGGCACCTTCTTTCTGACACAGACGGTCGCGCGGCGCATGCTGGCGGATGGGTCCGGCGAGCAGGGGCGCACCATCGTCGTGCTGTCTTCCTCGAACGCGCATCTGGTGTCCGTCGAGAAGGGGGAGTACTGCATCTCGAAGTGCGGCCTCTCCATGATGTCCAAGCTCTTTGCGCTGAGGCTGGCGCGGGACGGGATCTCGGTGTTCGAGATCCAGCCGGGGCTGATCCGAACGGACATGACTGCCGAAGTCCGCGACATGTACGGCGCGATGATCGAACAGGGGCTGTCGCCGGTGCCTCGCTGGGGCGAGCCCGAAGATGTGGCGCGCGCCGTGGCGACGCTGGTATCGGGGCTGGTCCCGTTCGCGACGGGCAATGCGATCAGCATCGACGGGGGGCTGATGATTCCCCGCTTGTAAACACGACACTCAGGAGGAGACATTCACGATCAAAGACTGATGGTTGCGGTACCCCGATTCATACGAAAAAATCATTCCATCGTGACAGGAGGACCTATGAGACTGTTAAGAAACATCTGGCTGGGCGGCTTTCTGGCCGCAGTGATGCTCTTGATGAGTGCCACTGCAAGTGCCCAGTCGATCAACGATATCGTGAAACGCGGAAAAGTGCTGATCGGCGTCAACAGTGGTGCGCCGCCGTTCAGCTTCGTGGACGCGGATGGCAAGGCCAAAGGCCTGGATGTGGATCTGGCCAACCTTTTCGCCCACTATCTGGGTGTTCCCGCAGTGATCACGACCTATACGACGGCAGCGCGGATCCCCGCACTGGAAGCCGGCAAGGTCGATTTCATGATCGCCACCCTGGGGGCCACACCGGCGCGTGCGAAGGTGGTGATGTTCACCGGGTCGTACAACGTCTTTCCGCTCGTGGTTGTCGGTCACAAGGGCGCAACCTTCAAGACCATGGACGACTTGATCGGCAAGAAGGTCGCCATCGCTCGCGGAACGCCGCAGGAAGCCGCGCTGATGCGAGTGTCGCCCAAGGGCGTGACGCTGGCGCCGTTCGACGATGACCTGACGGCCACCCAGGCGCTGCTCACGCAACAGGTGGACGCCGTTGCCATCCCCGAGACCATCTACAAGGAGGTCCTCAAGTCCCGACCCGGTGCCGACCTGGCCGTGATGTTCCCGTTCCACAATGACTTCCAGTCGATTGCCGTGCGCATGGGATCCTACGAGTTGCTGCAGTGGCTGAATACGACGCTCTCGTATACCAAGAACAACGGGGAGCTGGATGCGCTCGCCATGAAGTGGGTGGGACATCCCATGCCTAAAGACATGCCGGTGTTCTGAGTGATGTATGGCTTTTGATCTGCAATTTGCGCCAGTCCTGGATCAGTCGCCTGCGCTGATCCGGGCCTTCTGGCTCACCATCAAGCTGTCTTTCGCGGCCATCGTGTTGGGTGGAACCGTGGGGTTGGTCGCAGCCAGTCTGCGCGTGATGATGAAGCGGAGATTCCGGGTGATCATCGACTTTTATGTCGAGACCATCCGGAACACGCCGTTTCTCGTCCAGCTCTACATCATCTTCTTTGGCCTTCCGTCCCTGGGTCTCCGCATGCCGGCGCTCTATGCTGGTCTGCTGGCCATGGTGATCAACCTCGGGGCCTACAGCGCCGAAATCTTCCGGGCGGGGATCGACGCCACGCATCGCTCCCAGATCGAGGCCGGCCTGTCGCTGTCGCTGACGCGCACCCAGGTCTTCCTGCATATCGTGCTCAAGCCCGCCGTCGCGAAGGTCTGGCCCTCCCTGGCGAGTCAATTCATCCTCACCATGCTGGCCTCCAGCGTGTGCTCTTTCATATCCGTCCAGGAGCTCAGCGGCGAGTCGGCGACCATACAGTCGCTCACCTTCCGCAGCTTCGAGGTCTACATCGTGGCCTCGCTGCTGTATCTGGCGCTTGCCCTGGTGTTGAAGGTCTTGCTGACATTGCTGGGGCACTATCTGTTTGCGCAGCGGTCTCCGCGCCGGCACGGATCGTCTCGGCGCGCTGCCGAAAAAGGGGTGCCGTCATGATTCGTCCCTTTGGGTGGCCGGAGTTCCTGTTCCTGCTGCAGTCGGCGGGCTGGACGTTGGTCCTGACGCTGGTGGCGTCCCTGCTGGGCGGGGTTCTGGCGATGGCGATCGCCATTGCGCGTGTGTCGTCGAACCGCGCGCTGCGCGAGGCCTCGCGGGTCTACATCGGGATCATCCAGGGGATTCCGGTCCTGATGGTCCTCTTTCTGTCCTACTACGGGCTGGCCCAGGCGGGTTTCGAACTGCCGCCGATAGTGGCTGCTTCCATGGCGCTGTCGATCTATGCGAGCGCCTATTTGGGCGACATCTGGCGCGGCGCCATTCAGTCCGTCCATGTGCAGCAGTGGGAGGCCTCGGCGTCGCTCGCGCTGACCCGGGCCCAGCAGTACCGGCATGTCATCCTGCCCCAGTCGGTCAAGATCGCGCTGCCACCGACCGTCGGCTTTCTCGTGCAACTGGTGAAGAATACCTCGATCGTTTCGATCGTCAGCGTCATCGAATTGACGCGTGCCGGGCAGCTTGTCAATAACGTGACCTTCGAACCGTTCAAGGTCTTCATCACGGTAGCGCTGATCTATCTGGCCATCTGCTACCCCATGTCGCGTTTCAGCCGTTATCTGGAGGGGAAGACCGGTGTCTATCTTGACAGTTGAAAATGTCCGCAAGCGCTTTGGCGACAACGAAGTTCTGAAGGGCGTTTCGATGAATGTGGAGCGCGGCCAGGTGATCGCGCTGCTGGGCCGCAGCGGTTCCGGCAAGAGCACGCTGCTGCGCTGCCTCAACGGACTCGAAGTCATCGACGGCGGCCGCATCGAGATATCCGGGCACACGATGGACTACGAACCGACAAAGCTGCGGGCGTTGCGCAAGGACGTCGGGATCGTGTTCCAGAGCTACAACCTGTTCCCTCATCTGTCCGTGGCCCAGAACATCATGCTGGCGCCCCGGCTGGTGAAGGGCATGAGTGAGAAAGACAACCGTCGTGTGGCGGAGCAGGTCCTGAGCCGGATCGGGCTGCTGGACAAGATCGACGCGTATCCGGACAAGCTCTCGGGCGGACAGCAGCAGCGTGTGGCCATTGCGCGCGCGTTGGCCATGGACCCCCGGGTGATGCTCTTTGACGAGGTGACCTCGGCGCTGGATCCGGAATTGACCGAAGAGGTCCTGGCCGTCATCGAGCAATTGGCCCGTGATGGCATGACGATGGTGCTGGTCACGCACGAGATGAATTTTGCGCGCCGGGTGGCCAGCACGATCGTCTTCATGCACGAGGGAAAGATCTGGGAGACGGGCGAGCCCGAGGCGATGTTCGACAACCCCAGGACGGCGGAATTCAGGACGTTCGCGAGCCGAAACGTCAAATAGGCATATTGAACCGAGGAGAATCATGGCGACTGCGGCTGACAACGGCTTCTATCTGAAAGTCGGGGATCACGTCCGCTTTTCGAAGACGGTTTCGGAAAGCGATGTCTACCTGTTTGCGGGCATCACGGGGGACCTGGCCCCGGTCCACACCAATCAGCAGTACATGAGTCAGTCGTTCTACGGACAACGGATCGTCCACGGGGTCTTGATCATGGGCTTCATGTCCACGACATCGAGCATGATGGTGGCCCGGTCCTCCGGCGAAGAGGATGGCGAAGTGCCGGTGTCGCTCGGTTATGACAGGGTCAGGTTCGTCAAGGCGGCCCTCATGGGCGACACGGTGACGGTGGACTATGAAATCACCGAAGTGGACCGGGATCGCTCGCGCACGCTGGCCACGGTGGTGGCGCGCAACCAGCATGGTGAAACGCTGGCGGTGGCCCAGCACATCCTCAAGTGGGTCAAGCGCAGCTAGCGTCAGGACTGCGGCGGCGCCGTGGTGCCCCGGAGGATCAGATTCGCTTCCAGTTCCGTGTATTCGACCTGCGACTTCCCGGACAGGCGAGCGATCAGGTGGCGGGCGGCCCCCGCCCCCATGGCGACTGCGGGCACTTCGATGGTCGTCAGCCCCGGGCATAGGTGGGCGCAGAATTCCAGGTTGTCGAATCCCACCACGGAGAGTTCGTCGGGCACCGCGATGCGCCGGCTGGCGCATTCCATGATGACGCCGAAGGCGAGCACGTCGGAAGCGCAGAAGATGGCGGTCGGGTGGGGGCGGGTGGCCAGCAGGGACCGCAGGGCCTCGCGGCCGGCTGCGACCTTGTAGGGCGCTTCGATCAGGTAGCGGTCCGGCAGCGTGAGGCCCTTCTGCTTCAGGGCTGCGCGCACGCCGGTGACGCGGTCGCCGGCGCGGTCATTGTCGTGGGTGATACCGGCAATCATCGCGATGCGGGTATGGCCCAGATCCGTCAGATGGTGGATCACCTTGGCCACGACGGTTTCGTTGTCGAAGCCGATGCAGGACCGATCGGATCCGCGCCGGTAGACGTAGGTATTGATTGCCGGGATCTTCTGCTCGCGCAGCATGGCTTCCAGGTCGGGGTGGTGGTTGCCGCCGATCAGCACCAGTCCTTCGACGCCGCGCTCGACCAGGGTTCTGGCCTGCCTCAGTTCTTCCTCGTGGTCGTAGCCGGAAGACGTGACCAGCAGTGAGTATCCGTTCTCGCTCAGCGTCCGCTGCAGGGCCGCGATCTGGTTGTTGTAGATGGCGTAGTCCAGCGTGGGCAGGATGGTTCCGATCAGTCGAGTCCGGCGCGAGCGAAGGGCTCGCGCGGCGCTGTTCGGGACATAGCCCAGCCGGTCGGCCACCGCGCAGATCGATTCGCGGGTGTCGCGCTGGACTTTGTCGGGCTCGGACAGCGCACGCGATGCCGTGGCGACCGAGACCCCGGCGGCCAGCGCCACGTCTTTGAGTGAGACCTTGCGCCGATCGGCGTGTGAAGTGCGGTTCGGCGAGGATTTGTGGGGATGCGAAAGTATCGGCATGGGGCCTGAGCTTGGTTTCTGGTGTGCGGTCCGCTGAGTGACTGTGTGATTTTATACGAGAACGTTTTCACAATAAACGTTTATACAAGTTATTGAAGGGGTTGGTGATTTCCCTTATTCCGGCCGATCATCATAAGCTCTAAGCTAGTCAAAATGTAATCGATTGCTTTGCCGTTGTGTGCTGTCATTCTGTACGAACTCCGAACGAACCTGCAAAAGGAATGAACCATGAAAACGCGTAAATTGATTGGGCCGGTAGCCGCCGCTTTGGGTCTGTGTCTATCGCTCTCGGTGGTCGGCGCAAGCCACGCCGCGAGCTCCACCGGGTCGGCGATGGTGGCCAACGTGGGACTGCTGCCGAATGCGGAAACGGCAGCCATTCGCCTCGGCGACAAGAAAGGTTTTTTCAAGGAAGCCGGGATCGATTTGAAGATCACGGACACGAGCAGCGGTGCCGCCGCCATCACGGCGCTGATCGCCGGCCAGTTCGATATTGTATTTGCGAACACGGTGTCGGTCATGCAAGGCCGTGACAAGGGGCTTCCCCTGGTGATCGTCGATGCCGCATCGACATCGACGGGAGTATCCGGGAAGGACTTTTCGGCCCTGGTGGTGAGCTCCAAGAACACCATGAAATCCGCGAAGGAACTTTCCGGAAAGACCATCGCCAGCAATACGGTCAAGAACATCGGCGAAGTGACTGCGAGGATCTCCGTGCAGAAGGCGGGGGGCGACGGTGGCAGCGTCAAGGTCGTGGAAATGCCGTTCTCGAATATGGAACAGGCGCTGGAAGAGGGCCAGATCGATGCCGCCTGGATGGTGGAACCGTTTCATACGACCGCCGTGCAGCACGGTTTGCGTGACATTGCCTCGAACTACGTGGACACTGCGCCCCATCTGACCGCCGCGGCGTTCGTGTCGACGGACGGGATCATCAAGAAAAAGGGCGACCTGATAAAGCGGTTCAGGACGGCGATGGCCAAGACGGCCGAGTACGCCAATGCCCATCCGGCCGAAATTCGAGAGCTCATTCCGACCTTCACCAAGATCACGCCTGCCATCGCCAACGCCTTCGTCATCCCGCGTTATGACGCTGAGGTCAACGTTGCTTCCCTGGAAGCCATGCTTCCGGAGATGCAACGGCTGGAGATGATCTCGAAGACCTTCAAGGTCGGCTCCGTCATTTACAAGTGAGGGCGTCGGGTGGCGGGCTCTTCGAGTCCGTCCCCGCCGCTGGCCACTCCGGGGGCGCTGTTGGGCCCCGCGGTCGTGTTCACCAGGCTTTATGGAACAGAATCAATGAATCGTGCCGTTTCGGGCCGAAGGCGCGTGACCCGGCCTTCGCAATTCCGGGGGGTGATCGGCTTCGGTGTCTTCCTTTTCCTGTGGGAGATCCTGCCCGTGGCGGGTTTCCTGCCGGCGCGCTATTTCCCGCCCTTTCACGAAGTCGTCTGGGCGCTGTTCCTGGATTTCGCCAGTCCGGTTTTCTGGCATTCCGTGGCCTACACCGCACAGGCCTGGTTTGCCGGTCTGGTCATCGCCTTCGTCGCCGCCGCAGCCGTGGGCCTGGTGCTGGGCAGCGTTCCCGTGCTCTGGCGCTACACCGAGTCCACGATCGAATTCCTCCGGCCGATTCCTTCGGTGGCGCTGATCCCGCTGGCGGTGCTGATGTTCGGCATCGACATCAAGTCTGCGTTGCTGCTCATCGTCTACGCAGCCTTCTGGCAGATTCTCATTCAGATCCTGTACGGTGTGAAGGACGTGGATCCCGTGGCGCTTGATACGGCGCGGGTGTACGGACTGGGCCGCTGGAGCCGCATCCGCCATGTGTCCTGGCCGACCGCGCTGCCCTATGCCATTACCGGCTTCCGGCTGGGGGCGTCGGTCGCGCTCGTGCTGGCCGTGACGGCCGAGCTCGTCATCGGCAATCCCGGCATAGGCCACCAGGTGGCGCTGGCGCAATCGGCCATGGCCTTGCCGGAGATGTACTCCCTGGTGATCGCGGCGGGGATCATGGGGGTGCTGGTCAATGTGCTTGCGCGTGCCATCGAACGCAAGGTGCTCGCATGGCATCCTTCCGTGCGGGCTGACAGGCAGGAGGCGCCATGAAGACATTCTGGCCCAGGCTCCTTGCAACCACGCTGGTTCCCGTTGCGCTGTTCGTGCTCTGGTACGTCGCGTCCAGCGACAGCGGCAATTTCTTCTTTCCGCCGCTGGCGAAGATTCTCGCCGCGTTCGACAAGGTCTGGATCAATGCGGGCGGTTTCGGCGACATCGCCATCAGCCTCTGGCGCCTCGCCATCGGCTTTCTCGCATCCCTGATCTTTTCCTTGGTCGTGGGGGTCGTGCTGGGCCTGTCCAAGAGCGCCCGGGACTACACGGAGCCCGTGTTCGAGTTCTTCAGGGCCATCCCGCCCACCGTCATGATTCCGGTGCTCCTGGTCGTGTCCGGCATCGGGGATGCCTCGAAGATAGCGGTCATCAGCTTCGGTTGTCTGTGGCCGATGCTGCTCAATACCATCGAGGGCGTGCGATCCATCGATCCCGTTCTCAAGGACACCTGCCGGGTCTACCGGATCCATGGCCTGCGGCGGCTGTTTTCGTTGACACTGCCCGCCGCCGCCCCCCAGATCGTCACCGGCATGCGGACCGGACTTTCGATCGCCATCATCCTGATGGTGATCAGCGAGATGTTTGCCTCCCGGAACGGTATGGGCTTCATGATCATCCAGTTCCAGCGCACCTTTTCCATTCCGGAGATGTGGAGCGGCATCCTGCTGCTGGGCCTGATCGGCGTATTGCTGTCGCTGTTGATGCGTGTCGTGGAATTGTGGGTGCTGGGGTGGTATGAACGTTCGAGGGTACGCTAAACGTGGAGCTTCAGATGGCAGATGAAAGTGTGATGGAAAAGGAAAAGGCGCCGAAGGCGGCCCTGGATCGATCGGATCCCATGCTGGCGATCACGCGGTTGCGCAAGGTCTATCAGGACGGCGAGCGCTCGATCGAGGCCATCCGCGACGTGACCTTCAGTCTGGAGAAGGGCGAGCTGGTGTGCATCGTCGGTCCGTCGGGCGCGGGCAAGACGACCTTGTTGCGGTGCATCGCGGGGCTGCTCGCTCCGACGAGCGGTGAAGTCGTACTCGCGGGCAAGCCAGTCGCGGGGCCGTCCCCGGGGCTGGCCGTCGTGTTTCAGGAGTATGGCCGAAGCCTCTTCCCGTGGATGCGAGTGCGGCAGAACGTCGAGTTGCCGCTCAAGGCGAGCGGCCGGAATGCAGCCGAACGCCGCCGCCTGGTGGACGAAAGCCTGCAGGCCGTCGGCCTGGCCGGCGCGGGCGATGCCTATCCCTGGCAGTTGTCGGGCGGCATGCAGCAACGTGTGGCGATTGCGCGAGCGATTGCTTATCAGCCCCAGGTGCTGCTCATGGACGAACCGTTCGCATCAGTGGACGCCCAGACGCGGGCTGACCTGGAAGATCTGGTGCGTACGATCTGGGCCAGGATGGGAATGACGATCGTGTTCGTGACCCACGATATCGACGAGTCGGTTTACCTGGGCGGCCGGGTGGTGGTGCTGTCGGCTTCGCCGACGTCCGTCATGCGGGACGTGACCATTGACCTCGGCGAAACGCGCGATCAGCTCGAAACACGGGCGAGCCCCCGTTTCGGCCAGTTGCGCAGCGAAATCTACGCGTTGATCCGCGATGCCAAGCATCACCGGAGCTAGTGATCCGTTTGGTTGGTTTGTGCACTTATGTTCGGATTAGCCAAACGGGACACTAAGGTTCGGCTTCCGATGCGCCGGCCCCTGCGGTTGCGCCTGGAGACCCCCGGCGGCGCGGGATGGACCGGTTATCATGGCGCATCAATCTTGTGGGGGTCGGGGTGGCGCCATTCCTGTTTCTGCTGCGGGCGGTATTCGTCGTCGTCTGGATCATGCTCGGGCTGCTGATCGAGCTGCTGGTTTTTCCGCTGTTGAGCCGCGGGAACAGGCGCCGCGTGGTGAACGGATGGTCGCGCGGCCTCATGGCCCTCTGCGGTGTGCGCGTCCGTGTGCTGGGGGACCCGGTGCTGAACGGTGCGGTGCTGTGGGTCGCCAACCATGTGTCGTGGGTGGATATCTTCGTCCTGAACCAGATCCGCGCGACGTCCTTCGTCGCCAAGAGCGATATCCGCCGGTGGCCGGTGATTGGTCTGCTGGTGGCCTGGGCCGGAACCCTCTTCATCGACCGCGGCCACCGGCAGGCCGTGCGTGAGGCCAGCGGCCAGATGCAATCCTGTTTCGCACAAGGTGACGCCGTGGGGCTGTTCCCGGAAGGCACGACGACCGACGGGCTCGACGTGCTGCCCTTCCATGCGGGGCTTTTTGATGCGGCCGTGCAGTCCGGCGCGCCCGTGCAGCCGGTCGCCCTGTGCTTTTTGCGGCGTGGGCGGCGCGCGCCGGAACTCGCTTTCGTCGGCGAGCAGACGCTGGTGGCCAATCTGTGGTTCCTGCTGGGGGCTTGGGGAGTGTGCGTGGAGTGCCAGTTCCTGCCGCCTCAGCCGGTGAGTGCGCAGTCCAATCGCGGCGAGCTGGCGCACCGCACGCGCGCCGCCATCCGCCACGTCCTGATTACACGGTAGCACCGGCTCAGCGGCAGCCGGTGCAGTCCTGCTGCACGATGCGGTGGTCGCGCAGCCGCAGGGCGGTCAGCTTGCGGCCCCAGACGCAGCCCGTATCGAGACAGATCGTGTCGGGGCGGATATCCAGTCCCAGCGCGGACCAGTGTCCGAATACCACCGGGATGTTGCGGTCGCGCCGTGCCGGCAGGCTGAACCAGGGGACAAGGCCGTGTGGCGTGTCGGCGAGCTCGCCTTTGTAGTCAAACTCCATGCGGCCGTCGTCGGCGTAGCACATCCGGATGCGGGTCAGCGCGTTGACGATGACCCGCATGCGTGCGGCCCCCTGCAGGGTGTCATCCCAGCTGAGCGGTTCCTCGCCGTACAGATCGTTCATGGCGTTCCGCCAGCCGGGCCCGCGCAGGGCCGATTCGATCTCGCCCGCCAGCGCAGCCGCCTTTTCAAGCGTCCAGGCCGGCAGGATGCCCGCATGCACCATGACGTGGCCGTAATCACGGACCAGGAGTGGCAGCCGCCGGATCCAGTCCAGCAATTCGGAGACATCGGGCGCATTCAGGATGTCGTCCAACGTATCCGATTTGCCCCGTTTGCGTACGCCCGCAGCCACCGCCAGCAAGTGCAGGTCGTGGTTGCCCAGGACGGCCCGTGCGCGGCTGCCCAGGCCCTTGACCAGCCGCAGCGCGCCCAGGGAATCGGGGCCGCGATTGACCAGGTCACCGGCGAACCACAGCTCGGTGCCGGGGCTGGAAAGCTCCGGGTGGGCGAGCAGCGCACGCAGCGGCGCCGCGCACCCTTGTACGTCGCCGATGACCCATACATCGCGGGACGGACTCATGAGGTTCTACGTTCCAGGCGGCGCTGGCGCAGCCAGAGCGAGAGGTGGTGCCGCCGTTCCATGGCGAGCAGAGCCAGCAGGGCGAGGGACAGCCCCGCCAGGCTGGGAACCAGGGCGGTTGCCCAGGGCGCCCAGTTGCCCAGTGTGCCGGCGTTCAGGGCGAGCTGGTTGAGCATGAAGAAGCCCACGCCCAGAATGATGCCGATGAAGACCTTGGGCCCTACGCCGCCGCGCCGCGTCTGCATGAAACCGATGGGGGCCGCGATGGTCATCATGACCAGCAGCGTGAAGGGGTAGGCGATTTTCCGCCACAGGGCGACTTCCTGACGATCCGTCTGCAGATGGTTGGCCTTCAGGTAGTGGATATAGTCCAGCAGATCGTAGATTGCCATGCGCTCGGGCGTGAGAATGCGGGCGATCAGGCGTTCGGGCGTCAGTGTGGTCCGGATGGAGCGGTCTGAAAGCCGGACTACGGTCGCAATGGGATCCTTGGGTACGTGGGCATCGGCCAGCGCGCTCGTGGGCCGGGGCTGGATGCGTGTCTCGGTCAGATCGTGCAGATCCAGGCGGCCTTGGGAGAACTGGCCGGCCTTCGCCTGTGTGAAGCTGCGCAGCGTATCGTCGCGGTTGAATTCATACAGGGTAATGCCGGCCACGTGGCCCTGGCCGTTCAAGGTGTGGATGTTGATGATGCGGTCCCCGCCTTGAGCGTCTGATTCCTTGAACCAGTAGCCGCTGCTCAACCGCCCGCCCTCTGTGCGGCCCAGCAGTGCCAGACGCGACTCGCTGCCCTGCAGATCCGCCGCTGGCGTGATGTATTCCGACAGGACATAGGCGCCCGCGACCAGTGGCAAGGTGATCAGCCACAGGGTTGCGAGCAGCCGTAGCCCGCTGACCCCCGAAGCCCGCAGGATGGTGAGCTCGTGCCGCTGCGCCAGCCCGGCCAGCGCCAGCACGGAACCGATCAGCAAGCCGATGGGCAGCAGCTCGTACAGGTGGTTGGGAAGGTCCAGCGCCTGAAGGTAGAACAGATTCAGCAGGGTCAGCCGCCGGCCTACCTGGTCCAGCCCTTCGATCAGCGCGAAAAACATGAACAGCCCGACCAGGGCGACCAAAATGATCGTCGTCGATCGGTAGATTTCGCGGGCGATGTAGCGTCGGGCCGTGCGCATGGCGGGAGGGTCGTTGAAAGCCTCAATAGTAACGCGATCGCCCGGCCGGGCCGCCTCCGGTCAGGGAGTCACGGCACTGCCACCATCGACATGCGCGCGCGGACGGTCGCAGCGTGGCCGCCCAGCCAGGCAGTCCGTCCATGATGGTCGTAATAGGCCGGGTTGGGCAGCATCGAGGCCAGCAGCGACGCCTGCGTGCTGGTGAGCCGGGCGGCATCCGTGTGGAACCAGTGCCGCGCCGCTGCCTGGGCGCCGAAGGCGGCCTCGCCCCATTGGGCCACGTTCAGGTAGAGCTCCAGAATGCGCCGCTTGTCCATCACCGCTTCTATCATGTAGGTCAGGATCAATTCCTGGCCTTTCCGCAGGTAGTTGCGCGAATTGGACAGGAACAGGTTCTTGGCCAGTTGCTGAGTGATGGTCGAGCCGCCTCGGCGGCGGGAGCGTCCCAGGTCCGCTTCCCGTTGGTTGTAGTGCCAGGCCTTGCTGATCGCGTCCCATTCGACGCCGTCATGATCGACGAAGCCGGAGTCTTCGGACGCGATGACGGCGCGCTTCAGCGACTGGCTGATCTTGTCGTAGGCGACCCATTGATAGCTCAGCGATGCCTTGGGGTTGCCGCGCCGCAGGGCGTCCAGGGTCTCCTGCATGACCGCCGTGTTCGCGGGGTTGCGGTATTTGAACCAGATCACCATGCCGAAGAGCCCCGCCTCGTACAGGAAGCCGGCGCACAGCACGGCCAGCAGCACCCGCCGGGCCCAGCGGTGCCCGCGTTTCATGGGGCGCCGGTATCCAGGCCCGCGCGCGTGAAATGCCAGGTGCGGGTGATGGCCAGGACGTCCGTTTTTGCCGCGAGCGCCGCCGGCAGAGGGTCGTACGGAGCTGCCAGTTCCACGATGCGGCGGGCCGCGCCGTTCAGGATGGCCTGGGTGGACGGCCGGTCAAAGACAATATGGTCGAGCTGGCCGTCGCGGCGGATATAGACCGTGAGCTGCAAGTCGCCGTAGATCTTTCCGCGGGCTTCGGGGGGATAGTGCTCGGTTCCGATGAGCTCGATGCGTTTGCGCCAGGCCTCGACGTATTGCGCATAGTCCACCGCCTGGGTGGCCGGACCCACGAAAGTCTGGCGGGGAAGCGCGTTGTAGTGTTCGATGCGCGCTTTCAGTGCCGCGATCCGTGCGTTCAGCACCATGCTGTCCTGCTGCCGGTCGTCTTCACCCGGGTCGCTACTCTGTCCGAGAAGCTGGGGCGCCTGGCGTGCCGGGGCCACGTGGTCGCGGGCTTCGAGCTGGGTCAGCAACTCTTTCTGTTCGGTCTCCAGCTCTGCCTGGCGCCGGCGCAGTGCCTCCAGCACCAGCTCGTCGGGGCTGTTGTCGACCGTGCGCGGCAGCGGCGAGGCCGCCAACCCCTTGTGGTCGTTGCCACCGCCGTTGAGCGATTGCTGGGCCAGGGCCTGCGGGTGCAGCGGCGGCGCTTCACTGCGGCTGTTGACCAGGGTGACTTCCAGCGCAGCCGGCTGCGGGGGGGGCCGGACCGCGATCCCGTGCCAGAGCAGCAGCAGCGCATGCGCTGCGAGTGAGAGCGCCACGGCGGCCGCCATCCGGCCGCGGCCTTCGCGTCGATGCTCCAGCAGTTGCAGTGACAAGGTGTCCATGGCGGTGGTCGATGGCGAGCGCTATACGGCCTCGTGCAGACGGCATTCGATGTCCAGACCCAGCTCATCGTAGCCCAGAATGTCCAGCACGACGGGTTCGCCGCGTTCCAGCGCCGGCAGGCCGTTGATGCGCGTGACGAACGGCGCGCAGGACAGGCGGACCAGGTTGTCGCGCAGCACGTAGGCGCCCACCTCCTTGATGCGTTGCTGTTGCAGCCAGCGGATGCACCAGTAACGTTCCATGGAAGACTGGAAGTCGCCCCACAGAGCATATTGCGCGTCGAAGGCCCCGATGATGGCATACAGGTCGGCGTCCTTGGGCTTGAAAGGGGCGACCAGCCTCGCCGATACGCCATGCTCCGCCGCCGCCAGGATCTGCCCCTGGTTGATCAGGTCGACGTAGCGGCGCAGCGGCGAAGTGGACCAGGCGTACTGAGGCACGGCGATGGACTCGTGCGGCAACGGCTGCGTGGACATGCGCGTGCGGCCCATCTGCTGGGACCGGAAGATGCCCGGGACGCCGTGCCGGGCGAGCAGTGCGGCCCACTGGCTGTTGGCCAGGATCATGTATTCCGCCACCAGCCGCTCCAGCGGTGCGTTGCGCTGGCGCTGGATCAACTGGATCACGGAGTCGGGATCGTCGGCGGGTCCGTTCAGTTCGAAGCTGTACTCGACCCGGTCGTTATTCTCGGGCCGGCCACGGACCCGATCGCGGGCCGCGCCGAGCTTCAGGGCAAAGTGCCACAGGGGGCGCAGCCAGTGGGCGTACGGTACGTCCGCCGTCGGGTCGGCCAGCGCTGCCTCCGTGATCTGCTCGCCCAGGAGGTTGTGGCGCAGGTTCTCGCGGATGCGGATGCGTTCGAGCCGGGTCTCCGTGCCCAGGATTTCGCCATCTTCGAGCCTCCCCGTGACGTATAGCGACAGGGCGGGACGCCATTGGTCCTGGTCCAGCGAAAAGGCGGTGATCAGTTCGTGCGGCAGCATGGGAATCTTTTCGCCGGGCATGTAGACGGTCGACATGCGGCTGCGCGCCATCTCGTCGAATTCGCTGCCACGCGTGATCGCCAGGGACGGCACAGCGATGTGGATCCCCACGCGGATCGTTGCGTCGTCGGGTTGTGAGACCGACAGCGCGTCGTCGATCTCGATGGTGCTGGAATCGTCCACCGAGTACGCTTCCACATCGCATTGCGGCAGATGGGCGCCCCAGTCCTGGACGGTGACCGGCGGCCATGCCGTTCCCCTGGGGAAGTTCACCGACAGAAAGCGCTCCCGCATCATGGCCAGCGGATGCGGCCAGACGCCCAGCGACAGCAGCAGTTTCTCAGGGGTGACGCTCAGCTGCTGGAGCGCGGCGTCGAATGCCTTCCATTCCATTGTGTTCTTGTCAGGCTTGTCCAGAAAGGAACGAGCCACTTCGCGCAATGCAGGAGGCAGATGGCCGGCCACCAGTTCATCGGTCCACTGCTGCTGGCGCTCGGCCTGCACCCGCTTCTTTTCGATGGCGGCCAGAGCCGCCTGCAGGATGTCGGGCGGCGCGGGACGGTAGGTGCCGCGTCCGCGGCGGTGGAAGTAGGCGGGCGCAGCGGACAGGCACAGGATCAGCGCTGTTTTTTCGATTGCCGATGGAGCGTGACCGAAGTAGTCTTCCGCCAGCGCCGACGCGTCGAATTCTTCCTGGGGCGCGCATTCCCATAGGAACCCCGCGTCCAGGCCGGCGGCCAGCGTCTCCGCCGACGGCAGCAGCGTTTCGGGAGCCGGCTGCTCGAATGTGAACAGCACGGTGTTGCGCTTGATCTTGCTGCGCTTGCCGCTGGCCGATTCCACCTGTAGGGAAGAATCCGATTCCGAGAACAGGGTTTCCGCCTTCAGTTTGCCGGCGTCTTCGTAGAGAACGTGCATGGAGATCCGAATTTCAGTGGGGGGCTAGCGACGCGCGCTGCGCCAGGCCGTCGAGCAGCTTCTGATGGATGCCGCCGAAGCCGCCATTGCTCATGACGAGAATGTGGTCGCCGGGACGCGCCGCGTCGCAGACAGCGCTTGCCAGCGCCTGCAAGTCGGATCCCGCCCACAATCGGCTGCCCAGCGGCGCCAGGACCTGTAGCGGGTCCCACCCCAGCGCCTGTTTGCCTTGACTGGCACCGTAGCAGAATACCTGGTCCGCTCCTTCGAGCGCTGCGGGCAGCAGCGCCGCCATGGTGCCCAGTTTCATGGTATTGGATCGGGGCTCGATCACCGCCAGGATGCGGGCGCCGCGCCCCACGCGGTGGCGCAGGCCATCCAGCGTGGTCGCGATGGCTGTCGGGTGGTGGGCGAAGTCGTCATAAACGGCGATGCGGTTGATCGTCCCGCGCAGTTCCAGCCGGCGGCGGACGCCCCGGAAGGCGTTCAGCGCGCCGATCCCATCAGCGGGTGCGATGCCGGCGTGTTGGGCAGCGGCCAGTGCGGCGAGCGCGTTGAGCTGATTGTGGACACCCGACAGGTCCCAGTCCAGGGTGCCTTGTGGCCGACCCTCGCAGAGGATCCGGCAGCGCCGCCCGTCGTCGGTTTCCGGCTCGGCCTGCCATTGACCGTGCGGGCCGAAGGTCTGTACGGGACTCCAGCAGCCGCGGGCCAGCACCCGGTCAAGGGACTCGCTCGTGAAGGGCCGGATGATGGTGCCGGTTTGCGGGATCGTCCGCACCAGATGGTGGAACTGGGTCTCGATCGCTCCCAGGTCCGGAAAAATATCGGCGTGGTCGAATTCCAAATTGTTCAGGATGGCCGTGCGAGGACGGTAATGCACGAACTTCGACCGCTTGTCGAAGAAGGCCGTGTCGTACTCGTCAGCCTCTATGACGAAAAGCGGCCGCTGTGCGTCGAAGCGTGCCGATACTCGCAAGTCTGGAGCGACACCTCCGATCAGGAAGTTCGCGGGCTGTCCCGC
>DATNAI010000004.1:0-7937 GCA_035572875.1 Castellaniella sp.
ACATTCGTGTACGCGAATATCTGAAGAAAAAACTGAAAAGCGCCTCTGTTGGTCGCGTGATTATCGAGCGTCCTGCCAAGAATGCCCGTATTACCATTTACTCGGCACGTCCGGGCGTGGTCATCGGCAAGAAAGGCGAAGACATCGAAGTCCTGAAGTCGTCGCTGACGAAGATCATGGGCGTGCCCGTGCACGTCAATATCGAAGAAATCCGCAAGCCGGAAATCGACTCGCAGCTGATCGCCGATTCGATCGCCCAGCAGCTCGAAAAGCGCATCATGTTCCGCCGCGCCATGAAACGCGCCATGCAGAACGCCATGCGTCTCGGCGCCCAGGGCATCAAGATCATGAGCTCCGGTCGTCTGAACGGCATCGAAATCGCCCGTACCGAGTGGTACCGCGAAGGTCGCGTGCCGCTGCATACGCTGCGCGCCAACATCGATTACGGTTTTTCGGAAGCGCAGACCACCTACGGCATCATCGGGATCAAGGTCTGGGTCTACAAGGGCGACATGCTGCCCAACGGCGAAATGCCGCCCGAGACCGCCGCTCCGCGCGACGATGAACGCCGTCCGCGCCGTCCGCGCAGCGACCGCCCTGGCCGCCCCGGTGGCCGTGGCCGTGGCCCGCGTCGCGACGCTGCTGCCGCAGCGCCGGCGCCTGAAGGAGAATAAAACATGCTGTCACCCGCTCGCAGGAAATATCGCAAAGAGCAAAAAGGCCGCAATACCGGCTTGGCCACGCGCGGCGCACAGGTTTCCTTTGGTGAATTCGGTCTGAAGGCCACGGGTCGTGGCCGCCTGACCGCTCGCCAGATCGAAGCCGCTCGCCGCGCCATCAACCGCCACATCAAACGCGGCGGCCGCATCTGGATCCGCATCTTCCCAGACAAGCCCATTTCGCAGAAACCCGCCGAAGTCCGGATGGGTAACGGCAAGGGTAATCCGGAATTCTGGGTCGCCGAAATTCAACCCGGCAAGGTGCTGTACGAAATGGAAGGCGTGGACGAGTCCACCGCCCGCGAAGCGTTCCGCCTGGCCGCAGCCAAGCTCCCCCTCGCCACGACGTTCGTGTCGCGTCGCGTGGGCGCCTAGGAGTCCAACATGAAAGCCAGTGAACTGCGCGAAAAAGACGCCGCCGGGCTGCAGTCCGAGCTCGAGAGCCTGCTGAAGGCACAATTCAACCTGCGCATGCAGCGTGCCACCCAGCAGCTTTCCAATACCAGCCAGTTGGGGAAGGTTCGCCGCGACATCGCGCGCATCCGCACCATCGTGACTGAGAACGCAGGAAAGTAATATGACACCCTCAACCGAAAAGAGCACCGCCAAGCGTCAACGCACGCTGGTTGGCAAGGTCGTCAGCAACAAGATGAACAAGACGGTCGTCGTCAGCGTCGAGACCCGCGTCAAGCACCCCGTGCTGGGCAAATTCGTCAAGCGTTCCGCCAAGTACAAGGCGCATGACGAAAGCAACCAGTACAACGAGGGCGATACCGTGGAAATCGCCGAAGGCCGCCCCATCTCCAAGACCAAGTCCTGGACGGTGGTGCGCCTGATCGAGGCCGTCCGCATCATCTGATCGGACCTACGGAAAAGCCGGCAAGTCCCACCAGGGGCCTGCCGGTTTTTTTGTGGGCCGCGGGGGCCAGCGGCGCAAGCGCTACCGGACGTCCGCGAGGTTCTTCAGCTCCAGGCCTTTGGTTTCCGGAAGCAGCGTCGTGCAGATCAGGACCATGATGTAGGCGCCTCCCGCGTAGATGCCGATGGCGGCGGCCAGCCCCAGGCTTTCGCTCAGGTAGCCGACCAGTGTCGGGAACAACGCGCCTATGCCCCGCCCGAAGTTGTAGGCGAATCCCTGGCCGTTGGCGCGGATCTCGGTGGGAAAGAGTTCCGTCAGGTAGGCGCCCAGCCCGCTGAAGATGCCGGATGCGGCGAACCCCAACGGGAATCCCATGACCAGCATTTCAGCGTCGCCCAGGGCCACCTGGGTGTAGATGTACAGCGAGATCGCCGACAGGATGGCAAAGATGATGACGTTCATGCGCCGTCCCAGCTTGTCCGTCAGCCAGGCACCCACCAGAT
Source organism: Castellaniella sp. (assembly GCA_035572875.1). Classification (GTDB taxonomy): domain Bacteria; phylum Pseudomonadota; class Gammaproteobacteria; order Burkholderiales; family Burkholderiaceae_B; genus Castellaniella. The sequence goes on from DATNAI010000004.1 coordinate 2,082, forward strand.
AGCCGCAGAACGATCCCGCGATGATGACCAGCAGGTAGCCGCCGGTATTCAGGACCGACAGGTGCCGGACGGTCTTCAGATAGGTGGGCAGCCATGTCGTGACCGCGTAGTAGCCGCCCTGGATGCCGGTGCACAGCAATGCCGAGAGGATCGTGGTGCGGATCACGCCGGGGGAGAAGATCAGCCAGGGCGAATAGCGTTCGGCACCGGCTTCATGCCGCTTGCGCGCCTGGACGAAGACCTCGGGTTCGCGGACGTGCTTGCGGATGTAGAAGACCAGCCCCGCCGGCAGGACGCCGATCCAGAAGAGCGCGCGCCAGGCGTATTCCTCGGGCAGGACCGAGAAGAGCAGCGAGTACAGCAGCGCCGCCACCCCCCAGCCGATGGCCCAGCCGCTCTGGACGGTGCCGACTGCCTTGCCCCGATTGGCGGTCGAGATGACCTCGCCCATCAGGACTGACCCCACGGCCCATTCGCCCCCGAAGCCCAGGCCCTGCAGCGCCCGGAGCACGAAGATCTGCCAGAAGTTCTGTGTGAAGCCGACGGCGACCGTACAGATCGAAAACCACAGGATGGTCACCATCAGGACCCGGACGCGCCCGAAGCGGTCGGCCAGGATGCCCGCGCCCCAGCCCCCGATGGCCGAGAACAGCAGCGTGATGGTTCCCAGCAGGCCGGCCTGTCCGCGGTCGATATGCCAGAGCTGAATCAGCGTCGCGATGGCGAAGGTGTACACCATGTAATCCAGCGCGTCGATCGCCCAGCCCAGAAACGAGGCCTTGAAGGTGCGCTTGCCGTTTGCGTCCAGCTCCTGGTACCAACTCATCATGATGGTTCCCTCATGCAGGTCAGTCTTGCGGTGTGTGGGCCTCAGTGCGTGTTGAGGCGGAGTGCTTCGAAATCGTAGAGCCGTGCCGGGTTGTCCACCAGGATCCGCCGGCGTTGCGCCGGGTCTGGCGCCCAGCGCGCCAGCAGGTTGACCAGATGACCGGTGTCGGGCATGCGCGGGATCGCCACGTGGGGCCAGTCGCTGCCCCAGACCATGCGGTCGGGCGCGGCGGCGATGAGCGTCTGCGCAAAGGGGATCACGTCGTCGAAGTCTCGGTCGAAATGGCTGCTGATCCGGTAGGCGCCGGAGAGTTTCACCCACCAGTCGTGGTCCCGCAGGCCGGCCAGCAATGCCTGGAAGCCCGGCTCCGACATTCCCAGGGCGACCGGCATGTGTCCCATGTGGTCGAAAACGCATGGCACCCGCAGCCGGCTCAGCCGGGGAACGAGGGGCGGCAGGTTCTGCACGTTCATCAGGAATTGAAGATGCCAGCCCAGCGGCGCGATTTTCTCGGCCAGGGTTTCGAGGGCGCCAAAATCCACGCCGCCGCCGAACAGGACGTTCAGCCGCAGTCCGCGCACGCCGGCGGCGTGCAGGGCTTCGAGTTCGTGATCCGCGACGTCCGCCCCGACCACCGCCACGCCGCGCAGGCGGTCCGGGTGGCGGCGCAGCACGCTGAGCAGATAGCGGTTGTCGGTGCCGTGCACGCTGACCTGCACCAGCACGCCGCGCGACATGCCGCACTTCGAGAGCATGCGCAAATAATCTTCTTCGGGGGCTGGCGGCGGGGTGTAGCTGCGTTCTTCCACGAAAGGATGGCGTATCCCGTCACTGATGACGTGGGCGTGCGTGTCGCAGGCGCCGGGTGGAACAGTGAAGGACGGACGTTCGATGTCGGGTCGCGGGCCCAGGCAAAGGGTGTGATCAGGAACTGGCATGCAACGGACCCAACGAAAAGAGGGGAACGATGATCTGTCGATCATTCGATAGATTATTGATACCTTGCGTTCGATTCGTCAATCGTGCATCCATCACCCGCGGGTCGGTAAGGCCGTCCGTCCTTTCGGGTCCGCGGTCCTGATGGCCGCCACCGTCGGCTGCGGGTGGTCTCAAGTCAGGCAGCTGGCATCGCAGGGGGCCTGTTGGTAGCATAAGGGCCGGTAGCCTGAGGGGAGGTGGCGTGGACGACGTTGATTGCGTGGTGGTGGGAGCGGGTGTCGTGGGGCTTGCCGTTGCCAGGGCCTGTGCGATGGCCGGCCACGAAACCATCCTGCTGGAAGCCGAGTCGGCGATCGGTACGGCGACCAGTTCGCGCAACAGCGAGGTCGTCCACGCCGGCATCTATTACCCTGCCGGTTCACTGAAGGCGCGCTTCTGTGTACAGGGGCGCCAAGCGCTCTATGCCTATTGCGAAAGCCATGCGGTACCTCACTGGCACTGCGGCAAGCTGATCGTCGCGACGGACGAGGGGCAAATCGACAATCTTCGGTCATTGGCCGCCCATGCGTCGGCCAATGGCGTGGATGACCTGCAGTGGCTGGATGCCGCGCAGGCGGGCCGCGAAGAGCCCGCCCTGCGTTGCGTCGCTGCGCTCAGGTCGCCCTCCACCGGGGTCGTGGACAGCCATGCCTTCATGCAGTCGCTGCTGGGCGACTTCGAACGGGCCGGCGGCATGCTGGCCCTGTGTTCGCCGGTACTGTCAGGCCGCGCCGATGCCGAAGGACTGGTGCTCCGCGTGGGAGGTGCGGAATCCGTTGAAATCCGGGCGCGGCATGTGATCAACAGCGCCGGCTTGGAGGCGACATCTGTGGCCGCGCAGATTTCGGGCATGCCGGCTCCACTCGTCCCTCGCATGCGACTGGCCAAGGGAAACTACTTCGCGCTGTCGGGGACGTCGCCGTTTTCCCATTTGATCTACCCGATTCCCGTGAGAGGCGGATTGGGCGTTCACCTCACCCTGGACCTGGGGCGGCGAGCCCGCTTCGGCCCGGACGTCGAGTGGGTGGACCGGATCGAGTACGCCGTCGATCCCCATCGGGCCGAAAGTTTCTACGCCTCGATCCGAAGGTACTGGCCGGACTTGCCGGACGATGCGCTGCACCCGGATTACGCCGGCATCCGCCCGAAGATCGAGACGGCTTCGGCGTCCGATGCCGATTTCGTCATCCAGGGGCCTCGCGATCATGGGGTTGCGGGGCTGGTCAACCTGTTCGGCATCGAGTCGCCGGGGCTGACCTCGTCGCTGGCGCTGGCCGATGCGGTGCTGCACCAGATGGAGGTTCATCCATGAATGTTTTACGCCGAGTCTCGGTTGTGCGGGCGGTCCGCTCCTGGCTGCCGGCCTTGCTGGCGGCCGTCCTGTCGGTGTGCGCCGTGTCGGTTCCAGTTGATGCCGGCGCGGCGGCACTTGGCGCAGGTGGCCCGCTGGCGTCCCGCCCGCCCGCCACCACGCCCGCCGCGCGGACGGCTGCCGCCGCGTACGACTACGACCTGGACATCTTCCATCCGGTCGTGGCGCACCATGGCATGGTCGCGACCGAGAACCGGCTGGCGAGCCAGGCGGGGCTCGAGATCCTGAAGGCGGGAGGCAACGCCGTGGACGCTGCCGTGGCGGTAGGCTTCGCGCTGGCCGTGACCCTGCCCAATGCCGGAAATCTGGGCGGCGGCGGGTTCATGATGGTGCACGAGGCGAGGACTGGCCAGGATATCGCGCTGGACTTCCGCGAGAAGGCCCCAGCCCGCGCATCGCGCAACATGTATCTGGACGCGCAGGGCAACGTAGTCGATGGGCGCTCATTGTTCACGCCGCTGGCGGTGGGCGTGCCGGGGACCGTTGCCGGCCTGACGCACGCGCTGCAGCGCTGGGGATCGTTGCCGCTGGCGCGAGTCATGGCACCTGCAATTCATCTGGCGCAACAGGGCTATCCGGTCAGCGCGACGCTGGCCGAGGCGCTGGAGAAGTCGGCGAAGACCATGGGCCAGTGGCCGGAAACTCGCGCGATCTTCTGGCGCGACGGCCAGCCGCTGAAAGCGGGCGCTTCACTGGTTCAGCGGGATCTCGCAACTTCGCTGCAGCGCATCGCACAGGAGGGCAGTACCGCCTTCTACCGAGGCACCATCGCACAGAAGATCGCCGCCGAGATGGCGCGACATGGCGGCCTGATGTCTCTGGAGGACCTGGCTCATTACAAGGCGGTGGAGCGCAAGCCCATCGTGGGCGACTATCGTGGCTACCACGTGGTCACCATGCCTCCGCCCAGTTCGGGAGGCGTCCATCTGGTGCAGATCCTGAACATGATGGAAGGCTGGCCGGTCCATGACTGGGGTGCCGACAGCGCGCAGACGATTCAGCACATGGCCGAAGCCATGAAGCTGGCCTATGCCGACCGTTCCAGGTATCTGGGCGACACGGACTTCGTCACGGTGCCTGTCGCCGGCCTCACGTCGAAAGCCTATGCCAGGACGCTGGCGGCCACCATCAGCGCCACGCGCGCTCGCCCCTCGGCCGACATTCAGCCCGGCCGCCCGCAACCTTATGAGAGCGACCAGACCACCCACTATTCCGTCGTGGACGCGGCGGGCAACGCGGTTGCCGTGACTTACACGCTGAACACGAATTTCGGCAGCGGCATCGTGGCAGCGGGCACGGGGATCCTGCTCAACAACGAGATGGACGATTTTTCCGCCAAACCAGGCGTGGCCAACGTCTACGGATTGATCGGGGGGGAGGCGAACGCGATCCAGCCCGGCAAGCGGCCCTTGTCCTCCATGACGCCCACCATCGTGCTGAAGGATGGCCGCCCCTGGCTGGTGACCGGCAGCCCCGGCGGAGCACGCATCATCACGACTGTGCTGGAGACCGTGGTGGACGCCATCGACTTTGGCATGAATCCCGCCGAGGCCGCCGCCACGCCCCGCTTCCACCACCAATGGTGGCCGGACGAACTACGCGTGGAGAAAGGCATCAGCCCCGATACGCTGGCGCTGCTTCGCAGCTACGGGCAGCACGTGGTGGTCAAACCCACCATGGGCAAGACACAGACCATCCAGATCGTGGACGGCGTGCTCTATGGGGCGTCGGACCCCCGGAATCCCGACGGGGCGACGCTGGGGTATTGAGCCGGGTCCGCAAAGGGTCCTGGGCTATCGGGATTCCAGTGTGCTGTGGATTGCTCCGGGGTCCTGACGGTAGTCCAGGATCGCGATGACAGTGACGGCGTCGCCGACGAGCTCGTAATAGATCGCGAACGGGAAACGCTTGGAGCGTGTTCAATGTAGGCGGGTGCTGTGCCGAGGGTGGAGCCCAGCAAACAGCGCGAGGGAATCGATATCCGCGAACAGGCTGTCAAGAAAGTAGCTACCTATACCGGTCTGTTGACGTTCATAGAAGACGAAGCCGTTCAAGAGGTCGGCTTCAGCCGAAGATGAGATCCTTACCTGTTTCACGGAGTTTTGGTTCGAGACCGGATTCGCCGTTTGGCTTCATCCCATTCCGAGACCGTGTCGTCGCCGGCGTCCAGGCGGTCCAGGCGGTTTTCCAGCACGGTATCGTGCCATGGCGGTGTGGGCAGTGCGTCCGTTCCGCCCATGGAATCCCAGAGTTCTTCCATGAGTTTCAATTTCTCCGGCACAGGCAGCTTGGTGACATCGATCGTTTCCATACAGGGCTCCCTTCATGTCGGGTCCATCTTACCGAAGCTTGCGCGGGATCCAAAGCTCACCGCTCCACCTCATCCTTCAACTTCCGCCGCAGCACCTTGCCGATGTTGCTGCGCGGGAGGTCCTCGCGGAATTCCACGTACTTGGGCACCTTGTAGCCGGTGAGCAGGGTGCGGCAGTGCGCGATGACCTGGGCCTCGGTCAGCGCGGCGTCCTTGCGGATCACGAAGAGCTTGACGGCTTCTCCCGAGTGCTCGTCGGGCACGCCGATGGCGGCGGCGTCGCGGATGGCGGGAAGTTCCAGCGCGGCGGCCTCGACCTCGTTGGGGTACACGTTGAAGCCGGACACCAGGATCATGTCCTTCTTG
>DATNAI010000005.1:0-5140 GCA_035572875.1 Castellaniella sp.
CAATGCGCAAACCCCATTGTCGCAGTCTTGCGCCGGTGGCTTGGCCGGAATCCCGTACAATGCCGTTGCGGGGCAGATCGGGCGATCGCGGTGCCGTTTCACGGTAACGAGGAAGGTCCGGACTCCATCGGGCGCGATAGCGGCCAACGGCCGTCCGGCGACCCCTTTTGGGCGAGCCGAGGAACAGGGCCACAGAGACGAGTCTGTTGCGGGGGTGCGCGTCAGCGCACACGGGTACGGCGACTTCCGTACCGTCCGGGCAGCATGGCTGCCTGGCCGCGGCAGGGTGAAACGCGGCAACCTCTATCGGGAGCAACACCAAATAGGCATGCGCCGGCTTCGTGCCGACAGGGCGGCCCGTCCTGGTATGCGGGTAGGTGGCTAGAGCGCGCCAGCAATGGCGCGACCAGAGGAATGATCGTCCGCCGGGGAAACCTGGTGTACAGAATCCGGCCTATAGATCTGTTCCGCACTTTCGATTTCAGCGGGCGGGGTTCCGGTCCCCATGGCAGCGCGCTTCGCACCACCGGCCTGAGATAGGGAATTGTTCGCATAGGGTGCAGCCATGAGGCTGTGCTACTCTGGGCGGCAATCTTTTGAAACCGACGGGCTCATTTCCTCTGGTGAAATGGGTGCAACGACCGGACAGCCCTCCTACAGGAGACATCGGTGGCACACACGACGGACTCGCCCCAGCAGGGCGGGGAGCAACCCGCATCCTGGCTGCTCGAAGTCCAGGATCTGACCAAGAGCTTCGGGGGCCTGCGGGCTGTCGACCACTGCTCCTTCCGAGTGGCGCAGGGCACCATCACCGGCCTCATCGGCCCCAATGGCGCCGGCAAGACCACAGTCTTCAATCTGATCACCGGTTTCATCGCCCACGATTCCGGCCGCATCGTGCTGGATGGCCAGGATATCGGCAGCTTGCGCCCGGACCAGATTTTCGCCCGGGGGTTGTGCCGCACCTTCCAGATCCCCCGCGAGCATGGCACCATGAGCGTGCTCGAAAACCTGCTGCTGGTGCCCCCAAACCAGAGTGGAGAGCACTGGTGGCGCGCATTGTGGGGCGGCCGTCGGCTTCGCGACGAGGAAACGGGCAATCTGGCAAAGGCCCGCGAAGTCCTGGAGTATCTTCAACTGACCCACGTGCAGAACGAATACGCGGGCAACCTTTCAGGAGGCCAGAAGAAGCTGCTCGAACTGGGCCGCACGCTGATGGCCGATCCCAAGATCATCCTGCTCGATGAGCCGGCCGCCGGCGTGAACCGCACGCTGCTGCAAAGCATCGTGAGCAACATCCGCTATCTGGCGCGCGAACGCGGCATCACCTTCCTGCTGATCGAACATGACATGAACATGGTCATGAGCCTGTGCGATCCGGTCATTGTCATGAGCGAGGGCCGCAAGCTCGCCGAGGGCGAACCGGAGATCGTACGCAACGACAAGGCAGTCCTCGAAGCCTATCTGGGGGGGCAGTATGCCACTGCTGAAGGTTGATGCCGTGACCGCCGGCTATGGCGACACGGAGATCCTGCGTGGCCTGTCGATCCGTGTGGAACCCCATGAAGTCGTGTCCATCATCGGCCCGAATGGCGCCGGTAAGTCCACGCTCATGAAGACTATTTTCGGGCTGCTGCACCCGCGAGAGGGCTCCATTACGTTCGATGGCCAGGACATCACTCATTTCGCGCCGCACCGCATCGTGCGCCAGGGCATGTGCTATGTGCCGCAGGTCGCCAATGTGTTCACCACGCTGACGGTCGAAGAGAACCTCGAAATGGGGGCGTTCCCGTTGGGCAAGGCCGATCTGACCGAGAGCAAGGACCGTGTATACGCCATGTTCCCCAAGCTGCGTCAGCGGCGGCGCCAGCTCGCGGGCAAGATGTCCGGCGGGGAACGGCAGATGGTGGCCATGGGAAGCGCGTTGATGCTCAATCCCAAGCTCCTGCTGCTGGATGAGCCGACAGCGGCGCTGTCTCCCAAGCTCGTGGACGAAATCTTCGGGCGGATTGCGCGAATCAGCGAAACCGGCATCTCGGTGCTGATGGTGGAGCAGAACGCTCGTCAGTCGCTGAACATGGCGGATAGGGGTTACGTGCTGGCCAGCGGCGAGAACCGCCACGAGGGCACCGGCAAGGAACTGCTCGAGGACCCCAATGTCGGGCGCCTCTACCTGGGAGGTTGAAGTGATGGTCGATAGCAGGCAAGCCGTGACTGACGCCGTGCCGGACCTGGCCGCCGCGGTCGAGGCGCGAGACGAGGAAGGCATGCGCAGTTCCCGGTTCGTGGGGGCCGTGCTGCTGCTGGTGCTGATCGCGATGTGGGTCGCAGGCTGGCTTTCCGGAACCAGCGCCGAGCAGATGCTGTCGCTGACGGTATGGGGCGTGATGCTGGGCGGCATCATTGCGCTGGGCGGCATTGGCCTGACACTGTGCTATGGCGTGCTGAAGTTCCCCAACTTTGCTCACGGCGAGTTCCTGACGCTGGGTGCCTACGTGACGTATGGTGTCGTGCTGGTGCTGCCGCAGAGCAATCCGATCTGGCGATTTTCGTTCGGCTGGGAATTGATCGCCGGTCTGCTGGTTTCCGCCGTCGTCACGGCTATCGTGGCGATCATCCTGGATCATTTTCTGTATCGACCGTTGCGCAAGCACATGTCGCCGCTGGTGCTGCTGGCCATGGCGTCGCTCGGGATGGAGTTCCTGCTGCGCGGTGCGGTCTACCTGATCTGGGGATCGGATTTCCACTTTTATTATTCGGGACGATCCAATCCCGCCTTGCAGCTGCCGTTCGGGCTGCGGATCCAGGCCGACCAGTTCTTCGTCTTTGCGCTGGCCGTGATCCTCGTGGCGACCATGTACTGGATGCTGACGCGTACCCGGATCGGCAAGGCCATGCGCGCGTCCGCCGACAATCCCGATCTTGCCCAGGTGCGCGGCATCAATACCGAACAGGTCATCGCCTGGACCTGGATCATCGGCGCCGCCATGGCGGCAGTCGGCGGGGCGATGTACGGCCTGGCCTCGCAGTTGCGTCCCGACATGGGGTTCGTGCTGCTGCTGCCGCTGTTTGCGGCCGTCATCATGGGCGGGATCGGCAGCGCCTGGGGCGCGCTGGTCGGGTCTGTCATCATCGGTGTGGCCATGCAGTTGACCTCGGCCTTCATGAACCCGGCCTATGGGCCGGCCGTTGCCTTCGTGCTGATGGTCCTGGTGCTGCTGATGCGGCCGCAGGGCCTTTTCGTTCAACGTTAGGAGCTTGATCACCATGGATTCGGCACATGTGCTCAAGGCTTGTTTCCTCCTGATTCCCGCCATATTGCTGGGAGTGCTGGTGTTTTCGAGCTGGCGCTGGCGCGCGCGGCTGCCAGCCGCCGTCGTGCTCGGGCTGGTCCTGGCCTTCGGGATTTCGGCGTGGGTACCGGGGATCATGGACTACCTGGTGTCCTTCTGCATCATGGCCACGATCTATGCGGTGCTTTCATTGGGGCTGAACGCGCAGTGGGGATACAACGGCCATCTGGATTTCGGCATTGCCGGCTTTTTCGCGGTGGGCGCCTTCACCATGGCCCTTTTCGTGACGGCGCCGCCCTCGGGGTTGATGGCGGCGTACGCCCAGCAGTGGTTTGGCCTGAACACCCCCTTCCTGATCGGGATGGCGGCTGCGGGCATCATGTCGGGGGTGGTCGGCTATCTGATTGCCCAGCCCATCCTGCATTTGCGCACGGACTTCCTCGCCATTGCCACGCTGGGGATCGCGGAAATCATCCGGTTGATCTTCCAGAACGAGCGCTGGCTGGCCAACGGGCCGCAGCCTCTGTCGGGCATTCCGCAACCGTTGTCCTGTCTCTCCGATTCGTCGGGGTGTTCCTGGCTGCCCGCCGGCGTCAATCATCTGTTTTCGACGCTGCAGCCGCGGGACTACGGGTACGTGTATCTGGTCGTCGTGACCGTGACCTTGGCGGTCGTCTATGTGGTCCTTGAAGCGCTGGTGCGTTCGCCCTGGGGGCGGGCCCTGCGCGCGGTGCGCGACGAGGAAGCGTCCGCCGCGATGAGCGGCAAGCCCGTCAAATCCTTGCGGGTGCAGTCGTTCGTGCTGGGAGCGGTCATCATCGGTGTCGCCGGGGCCCTCTATGCACCGTATATGGTCACGATCGACTACAGCCACTTCAAGCCGCTGTTTGCCACATTCCTGGTGTGGGTCATGCTCATGCTGGGGGGCAGCGGCAATAACAAGGGGGCCATTCTGGGCGCGTTCGTGATCTGGGCGGTATGGAGCGGCACGGGATTCGTCACGGACATGCTGGCTACCGAACTCCAGGGCATTGCGCCTGACCTCGCCTCGCGCATGTCGTTCCTGCGCTGGGCATTTGTGGGCTTGCTGCTCGCGGGCATCGTGCTGTACCGCCCCCAAGGCATCCTGCCCGAGAAGAAGCGCGTATCTCGCTTCCTGAAGGGCGTGCCCGAAGACTGATCACCGCGGCGGCGCGGCCTTGATGGGCGCCGTTGTGCACGCTTGCCGCTCAGTGGAAATGGCCGCTTGATGAAACGGCCATTTCCAATTGTCCGGTGGGGGCCAACGGGTGAGACACGCCCCGCCGGCCGGGCCACCCGTGCGGATCAGGAGGTCGGGATGTCCTTTGCGGGGATCATGTTCACGGTCTTGATCTGGTCGCCCTCGTACTTCCAGATGCTGATGGGCGTGACGACGTCGCCGTTCTTGTCGAAGTCGCACGGACCGGCCACCCCGTTGTAGTTGATCTTCTTGCCGGCTTTCAGGGCCTTCAGCATGTCGGTGACACGGCCCGGGTCTCCGCCGTCGATCATGTCGCCGGGCGGGTTGGAGACCTTGCGCAGTTCATCGCGCAGCATGGTGCCCGTGATTTTCGAGGCGTCCTTCTGGCCGCTGGCCACCACGGCCGCCATGGCGAGGCCCGCGACCAGTCCCGCGTCGTACGAGCAGGTCGTGAATGGCGGGAAGTGGTCGTATTTGAACCCGGCCGTGAAGTTCTTGGCGAAGTCCTTGTAGGACTGCGTGGTCGTGTCTTCGCCCGGCGCCGTTCCGTAGTGGCCGTCCATGTCTTTCTGGCCCACCTGCTTGATGAGGTCGACGCTCGAGTTGCCGTCCACGAATTGCCAGT
>DATNAI010000006.1:0-6124 GCA_035572875.1 Castellaniella sp.
CTGCGCCGGCTCCCCGGTTTCCGCCACCCCCACGAACATGTCGATGATCCTGGAGGGAATCTGGCGGAGTACCTCGCGCAGCGAGCGGCCCACGCAGTTTCCGTCGCACACGCCATTGCAGCAGGCGCACTGGGACTGGAAGGCCGGATTGACCTCCAGCAGCCGAAAGTCGGCCACGGCGCCGCCATCGCTGCGAACTGCTTCCGCCAGGAAGAACCCTTCCCGCATACCCGCGAACATGCTGCGCCAACGGCGGGCGCTTCGCAGCAACTCATGTTCGGTGCGATGGCGCTCCATCGCCAGGCCGATGGTATGCGCCACCAGCGCAACGGCGTCCAGATTGTGCTGGGAGGGCAGAAGATTGCAGGCGTAGTAGTTCGAGAACACGCCTAGCAGCGCGCCATCAGGGCTCTTGATGGGCGTCGACCAGCAGGACTGGAGTCCCAATGGCCGCAAGGACTCATACCACGATTGCCATTCCGGGTGCTGGGGGATGTCGACCACGTAGGCCGGCTCGCCGCTGGAGCCGGCCTGCCCCCACGGGCCGAGCGCCGGACTGATGGCGGCACCACTGAATGCGGCGAGGTGGCCAGCCGGCAGACTGGGACCGACTCCGGAGGAGAAACGGCCCGCTCCGTCGGCCAGCAAGACGGACGTGCGCAGCGGCACGCTGGACTGAGCCTCGATCATTGCGAGGAGGCGCTCCAACACGCGGACCAGCGGCTCGCCTTCGTGAATGCGGCGCAGCAGGGCGCGCTCGTCTTCGAGCCGGGTCCGTGTATCGGACCAGGCGTTACCCAGCGGGCTGGATCGGGTCAACATCTTCCGGCTCCCCCATGCTTTCCATGCAGCCACACGGCCCCGACAGGGCCAGATGCCGAATCACCGTGGGAGGCTCCCGATCAGGCCACGATTTCCGCCTCGAACTGGTGATACTTGCGCCCAAGTTCGACAGTGGCCTGGTAGAAACCTTCCTTGCTGCCACAATCATATCGCGTACCTTCGTACTGGTACCCGAGGACCCGGCGCTTTTTCATCAGGGCCGCAATCCCGTCCGTGAGCTGGATCTCTCCGCCCACGCTTGGAACCAGATTCTCCAGGCATGCGAAGATCTCGGGCTCAAGGACATATCGTCCGACCACGCCCAATGTCGTGGGGGCCGTTTCCGGGGAAGGTTTTTCCACGATTCCCTGCAGCAGCATCGTATCGTCGCGCTGGCGCCGTCCGCGGACGATCCCATAGCGGTCCGTATGCGCCAGCGGCACTTCCTGCAAGGCCAGCACGCTCGCATCGTGCTTCTGCGCGACCTCCAGCATCTGCCCGATCGCCGGGCGCTGTCCGTCGATCAGGTCATCGGCCAGCAAGACCGCAAAGGGCTCATCGCCCACCAGGGATCGTGCGCACAGCACTGCATGCCCCAGTCCCAGCGGCGAGGCCTGCCGGGTATAGACGCATTCCACCTGGGGGGGCAGCACATCGCGCACCGCATGCAGCAACACGGTCTTGTGCCGCTGCTCCAGCGCGCGTTCCAACTCGGGGGCCCGGTCGAAGTGGTCTTCGATCGGATGCTTGTTGCGTCCCGTCACAAAGATCAGCTCAGTGATACCCGCCGCAATGGCCTCTTCCACCGCGTACTGGATGAGTGGTTTGTCGATGATGGGAAGCATCTCCTTGGGCATGGCCTTGGTGGCCGGCAAAAAACGGGTGCCCAGGCCCGCGACGGGGAAGACTGCCTTGCGTATCGTCTGCATGGTTTGTTCTCATCGAATGACGGCCAGCCAGCCGCAACAGACGGCAGGAAGCAATTGCCATGCCCGAGCGGCCGCCGCGTCGAGTCGGGAACGCGCCTTGCCATCCCAAGGCCGCACACTCCGTCCTCAAGCCCGCCTCCAGGAGAACCACCATGGCCAAGAAGACTTCCCACAGCGACGTCGAGCGCACCGCGTCCCGCCAGCGCGAGATTCAGCAAGAACAGGAATCCAGGGAACGGAAAGGCGGCTCCGGTGAGTCGCGGGACCAAGCCGCAAGCCACCGCTCGGCCGCGCCAGGACAAGAGAAAGAACCCAGTCCGCCGCAGCCGAAACAGCATCAGGAAAAGCCCGGCCATGAATCCGATCTGAACCCCGCACCCCGAAACCGCGCGCCGGCCTACCAAGGCAGCGGCAAGCTCAGGGGCATGGCAGCGCTGATCACCGGGGGGGACTCGGGCATAGGCCGAGCCGTTGCGATTCTGTTTGCCCGAGAAGGCGCGGACGTCGCCATCGTCTACCTGAACGAGCACAAAGACGCGGCGCATACGCGGGATGCCGTGCGGGCGGAAGGTGCGCGGTGCATCGTCATCAGCGGCGACGTGCGCGATTCCGCCTTTTGCGAGAGCGCCGTGGCGGAGACCGTCGAAAAACTGGGCCACCTGGACATCCTGGTCAACAACGCCGCCTTCCAGGAGCACGCCGCTTCGTTGGAAGAAATCTCCAATGCCCATTTCGAAGAGACCCTGGACACCAATATCGGCGGCTACTTCTACATGGCCCGCGCGGCGCTGCGCCACATCCCGAGCGGCGGATGCATCATCAATACGGGCTCGGTCACCGGACTGCGGGGCAGCGCCAAGCTGCTGGATTATTCCGCCACCAAAGGTGCGATCCATGCCTTCACCCGGTCGTTGGCCTCCAATCTGGTCGAACGCGGCATCCGCGTCAATGCCGTCGCTCCCGGCCCCGTCTGGACCCCGTTGAACCCGGCCGACGCCCCGGCCGACAAGGTGTCGAGCTTCGGGCAGCAGACCCAGTTCGGGCGCCCCGCGCAACCCGAGGAACTCTCCCCGGCCTATGTTTTCCTGGCGTCACCGGCCTGCGCGAGCTACATCACCGGCATCGTGCTGCCCATTACCGGCAATGCTGGCGACTATTGAGCTCCTGAATCACGGTCAGGGCAGCGCTGGCTGCGTCCGCTTCCGCGCGCTCCGATGCCCGCGCGAGCCAATGCTCGAAGTAGGCGGCCGTGCGGCGCAGGCCTTCGCGCGGCCGCACGGTGGGCCGCCATCCCAGCAGCCGCCGGGCGCGCTCGATGTCGGGGCGCCGATGCGTGGGATCGTCCGCCGGCCGCTCCTTGTGGACGATGCGGACCTCGCGGCCCGTCACCTCGCCCACGAGGCGGGCCAGCATCAGCATGCTGAGTTCCTCCGGATTGCCGAGATTCACCGGAGCGGATATTTCCGGTCCGCTCTCCATGAGCCGGACCATTCCCTCGATCAGGTCGCTGACATAGCAAAATGAACGAGTCTGCATCCCGTCGCCATACACGGTCAGCGGCTCGCCGGCGAGGGCCTGCATCAGGAAGTTGGAGACGACGCGCCCGTCATCCGGCGCCATGCCCGGTCCGTACGTATTGAAAATCCGGGCGATCTTGACGGTGATGCCGGTCTGCCGCGCGTACTCGGTGCACAGCACCTCCGCGCAACGCTTGCCCTCGTCATAGCAGGCGCGGGGTCCCACCGGATTGACGTTCCCCCAATAGGTCTCGATCTGGGGATGCACCTGTGGCTCGCCGTAAATCTCGCTGGTAGAGGCCTGCAACACCCTGGCTCCCTTTTCCTGCGCCAGATCCAGAACGCGCATCGCGCCCAGCACGCACGTCTGTATCGTGTCGACCGGATCCGCCTGGTAATGGACGGGCGACGCGGGGCAGGCCAGGTTGTAGATACGGTCAAGCCCACCCTCCAGCCGGATCGGCTGCGCCACGTGCTGCTCCAACAGCGAGAAACCGGAATGAAGGCTCAGCTCCGTCAGTTCCTCGCGGCTACTGCTGTGAAAGTCGTCCAGGCAAATGACTTCGCTGCCCTCCCGCAGCAGCCGCGAGATCAGGTGCCGGCCCAAAAAACCCGCTCCCCCCGTGACAAGAACGCGGGAATGGTTTCCCATCGTCAACATGTGTCCTCCAGTACCGTGTTGAACGCCGCATTCCAATCCGCGGCAAATCGCGCCATGCCGAAGCGGGCCAGCGCCTTGCGCCTGGCGTTCGCGCCCCAGGTGCGCGCCATGACCGGATCGCGCTCCAGCCGCAGGGCTGCATCCAGCCATGCCTGCTCTTGAGTGTCCACAAAGCCATCCTCTCCGTTGCTGATGAGGCTTGCGAGCTCCGTCGCGGCAAAGCCCACGACCGGTACGCCGCACAGCATGGCCTGCACGATCGACAATCCCAGGCTGGTATAACGAATGGGCGAAAAAAGATAGCGATACCGCCCCACGAGCCGCGAAACGTCCCGACCGGGCACTTCGCCCAGTCCCCCCGGCAGGTGCTCCGAGCCCATGCCGATCAGATCCAGCGACAACCGTTGCCGCGCGCGCTCGTACAGATCCAGGCCGAGGCGCCGGCCGCGGCGCTCGATGTGATTCACGACCGTGATGCCGCGCGGCAATTCGCCCGTCTGGAGCGGACCGGGATCCGGCAGGCCGTGCTCGATGACCCGGGCTGGCATCCCGGGGGAAAGCCACATGACCGCGTTGTAATGCGTGACATGGACCAGCAGGCCGCGTGGATGGCGAAAGGGATGCCAGCTGTCGGTGGGATGGGGCTCGGGCGTGTTGTGCTCGATGTAGATGCTGGGAAGGCTGCGCTGCGCCCGCGTCAGCAGTTCGGCGGCGTCCGCCAGGTTGTCGCGGGACTGATACACCACCAGATCCAGAGCCTCGTCCCGCAAGGCCGAGGGCGCCGTCAGGTGAAGGCCGTCCGGCCAGTCCAGCGCGGGCGTGGGCGGCGTGTACCCGTTGCGCCCGCCCTCGACCGGAATGATCCAGTCGTGCGGGAGCTGGGTCAGCGCGTGCAGATAGTTGCCATGCACGTTCCAGACGAGAATGCGAAGGCGGCGCGGGGAGTCCTGGCCGATCATTCGGATTTCTCCACCAGGAAGCTGCCGATCGCCAGTGCGTCCAGCGGCGACGTGAAGAACGCCTCCAGCGCATCCCGGGGCGTGCAGACAATGGGTCGGCTGCGGGTGTTGAACGACGTATTGACCAATACCGGTACTCCTGTGCGGTCCTGGAAGGCGCGCAACAGGTCGTAATAGAGGGGATTCTGCTCCCGACGCACCGTCTGGATGCGGGCGGTGCCGTCCGTGTGGCGCACAGCCGGAATGAGACCGGCGCGCCGGGGCAGCACGTCGTAGACAAACAGCATGAAGGGCGCCGCGATGGAAGATTTGGCGCCGGCGTCAAACCATTCGTGCGCGCATTCCTCGATGACCGCGGGGGCGACAGGCCGGAAGTCTTCGCGATCCTTCAGCCAATTCAGCCGCCCCTGCATGTCGGCGTCCATGGGCGAGGCCAGGATCGAGCGATGGCCCAGCGCACGAGGGCCGAACTCCATCCGGCCCTGGAACCAGGCAATGATCTTGCCCGCCGCAAGCAGCTCCGCCGCAGCGGTGGCAATGTCCGGCTCGCGACGGTACTTCAGGTGAGCACGGTCCAGGTCCCGTTCGATGTTCTCATCCGAAAAGGACGGTCCCAGATCCGCGCGAGTCATCGTCCATCGAGCGCCCCGGTGCGGTCCGTGAAAATCGTCGACGTAAAGGGCGGCGCCCAGCGCCGTGCCCGCATCCCCGGCCGCTGGCTGCACCCAGACATTCTCGAAAGGCCCGTCGCGCGCAATCCGCGAATTCATCACGCAGTTCAGGGCCACGCCGCCCGCCATGCAGAGATTCCGTTCACCCGTCCTGCGGTGCAGCCACCCCGCCATGTGCAACACCGTCTCCTCCAGCACCTTCTGCAGCGAACTCGCAATGTTCAGATGATGGGGCTGGAGGGTTTCACCTCGCCGGCGCGCCGGGCCAAACCGTTCCACGAGCCGCGCCGGCTGCAGGGAAAATCCGCCATCCTCCTCCAGCCGCAGGATGTCCCGGAATTCTGCCAACAGATCCGGCTTGCCGTACGAAGCCAGGGCCATCACCTTGTACTCGTCGCTGGCGCGCAAGAAGCCCAGATACTGCGTGACTTCCTCATACAGCAGCCCGAGCGAATGCGGCATCCGGATCTGCTTCAGGCGCGTGTATTCCCCGTTGCGGAACTGGCCGTAGCTGGTCGTCACGCCTTCTCCCCGCCCGTCCATCGTCAGCACCGCGGAGGACTGA
>DATNAI010000007.1:0-4312 GCA_035572875.1 Castellaniella sp.
AGGCAATCAGTGAGTCTCCCTGATCCTTCGAGCTGATGACTGACGGAAAAATGGTACCCGTCAGCACGGCCACATACAAAAGCAACGTGCGAGGAATCCTCTTTCCATTGGATAAGGCGACGAAGGCCATTACATAGGAGGCGAATATGCAAACCCATCTAGTGATCTCGGCTGCACGCTGAGCAGGCGCTCCCAAGAGATCGCCATAGTCGATGGACCAAGCCAGGATCGTAGTAACTATCAGAGCAGCAAGGATCGCGCTGGAACTCATCTTCATCCTGGCGAAGGGTGCGAAGGTCTCAGAAGCCATTTTTTTGTAGAAAAGCAGCTTTGCCTGCAGCATCAAGATCGCTGCTGACCATTTCACGGACCATCTGCGCCAAACTTATCTGAGGTATCCAGCCCAGGTCTGCCTTTGCCTTCGCTGGGCCACCCAGCAGCGTCTCCACCTCCGCCGGTCGGAAATACCGCGGATCCACCGCCACGATAACGTCCCCCACCTTCACCGCGGGCGCCTTATCCCCTTCCACGGCCTGCACCACCGCCTTCTCTTCGGCACCATGACCCTCAAACGCAAGGGTAATGCCCAGCTCCTTCGCCGCCATGTCGACGAACTGGCGCACGCTGTACTGCACACCGGTAGCGATCACGTAATCCTTGGCCACGTCCTGCTGCAACATCATCCACTGCATGCGCACGTAATCTTTGGCGTGTCCCCAGTCACGCAGTGAATCGAGATTGCCCATGTAGAGGCACTTCTCCAGCCCCTGGGCGATATTGGCCAGGCCGCGGGTGATCTTGCGGGTCACGAAGGTTTCACCGCGGCGCGGGCTCTCGTGGTTGAACAGGATGCCGTTGCAGGCATACATGCCATAGCTCTCGCGGTAGTTCACGGTGATCCAGTAGGCGTACAGCTTGGCCACGCCGTAGGGGCTGCGCGGATAGAACGGCGTGGTTTCCTTTTGCGGCGTCTCCTGCACCAGGCCGTACAGCTCGGAGGTGCTGGCCTGGTAGAAGCGGGTCTTGTCGGTGAGCTTCAGGAAGCGGATTGCCTCGAGCAGGCGCAAGGTGCCCAGGCCGTCGACGTCGGCGGTGTATTCCGGCATTTCGAAACTCACCGCCACGTGGCTCTGCGCACCCAGGTTGTAGACCTCATCGGGCTGCACCTCGGCAACGATGCGGGTGAGGTTGCTGCTGTCGGTGAGGTCGCCGTAGTGCAGGAAGAAGCGGCTGTTGGCCTCATGCGGGTCCTGATACAGGTGGTCCACACGCTGGGTGTTGAGCGAAGAGGCGCGGCGCTTGATGCCGTGGACTTCGTAGCCCTTCTCCAACAGCAGCTCTGCCAGGTAGGAACCGTCCTGCCCGGTGATGCCGGTGATGAGTGCGCGCTTGGTCATGGGTCGTTCCGCAAATCAGAAGATGAATAATGCTTGCCGGGTTCGGCGGATGCCGTACCCAGCAATCGGTGCAGTTGTTGTTCGAAGGCGTTCAGTACCGCATCGCGCGACAAGGTGGCCAGCGCTTGTTCCCGCGCAGCATGGCCGAGACGAATGCGCAGGCCTGCATCCGCCGTCAGTTCATGTAACGCAGCCACAAACGCTTCCACGCTGGCCGGAGGCGTGACGAGCCCGCACGATGCCACCGCCTGCGCCACGCCGGTCTCCGGCAACGCGGTGGCCAGGATGGCGCGACCGCTGGCAAGCATGCCGGTGAGCTTGGACGGCATCACCAGGTCGGCCACGTCGGCGCGTTGCGGCAGCAGATGGATATCGGCCAGCCCCAGCCAGTCGCGCAGGCGCTCGGTAGGCTGCAGGTCGAGGAAGCGCACGTTGGGCAGGCCGGCGCAGGCCTGCTCCAACATGGTGCGGGCCGGGCCTTCGCCGCCAAAGACGAAGTAGAGAGCAGGTGCAGAGCAAGAGCTCACCCCATCCGCCCTGCGGGCACCTTCCCCTGCCGGGGGCAGGGGAAGGGAAGCGGGGGACAGGGCGCCGGCGGCTTCGCCGAGCAGTTCCAGGCCCTGCTTCAAACCCATGTTGCCGGAGTACAGCGCCACTACCGCGTCGGCGGGGATGGCGAGTTCGGCGCGGTAGGGGC
This sequence comes from Castellaniella sp., assembly GCA_035572875.1. Classification (GTDB taxonomy): domain Bacteria; phylum Pseudomonadota; class Gammaproteobacteria; order Burkholderiales; family Burkholderiaceae_B; genus Castellaniella. The sequence continues at coordinate 2,095 of DATNAI010000007.1, forward strand.
TGGGCTCGATCAGCGGGCGGATCGCATCGGTGTCGACCCAGTTCGGGAAGAACGCCTGGCGCTGCGGCGGCACGCCCTTGGCACTGAGTTTGTCGAGCATGCGGCTGGAGATGGTGGACACCCGATCGAAGCGGTGCAGCAGCCAGCGTTCCGTCGCGAGGGCGAAGCGACGCAGCAGGCCGGCGTGGACGATGCCCATGTCCATCGCCGCATCCACTTCGAAATCCTGGATGTGCAGCCAGCAGCGGGCTCGGGTGAGCCGTGCCAGTGCCCAGGCGCCCGGCGCGCTGGCCAGGGTGGGCGCGATATTGATCACCAGTTGCGGCCGCCACGCGAGCGAATGGATCATCGCCAGCAGCGAGGTGAATGCAAAGCTTGCCAGGTGCAGCATGCGGGTCAGTCCGCGCGGCTGCGCGGGGACCCAGATCGGACAGCGAATCACCTCGACGCCGGCAATGTGCTCGCGGCGGAACCAGCGCGTGCGGTATGCCGGCCATACTTTCCATGCCGGGTAGTAGGGCGGCGCCGTGATCACGCGCACCTGATGGCCGCGCGCCGCCAGCCACTCGCAGAGTTCGGAAGTGTATTTGCCAGTGCTTATATTTTCCGGGGCGTAGTTGATGCCCAGGACGATGATGCGGCTCACGCGAACACCGCAGATCGGGAACGACCCACTTCAGCAAGGCAGGCGCCTGAGACCCATTCTACGTAACCGGCGCCGAAAATCGTGACGTTCAATACAAATACCTTTCAAATATTCTTGCTGTGCCGGCAAACCACTGCGGAGCGATCCTGACCGACCGCGCGCGTGAGCCCCGATGTGGAGCGTGGAGCGTGTACGCACCGCTCAAACAGCGTTGGTGCGCCTCAGCAGCACCAGAGGCGTACGCATAATGATCTTGAGGTCGAGCCAGATGGACCAGTGGTTGATGTAGTGCAGGTCGAACTCGATGCGCCTGGTGAGGTCCGTGTCCCCGCGCAAGCCGTGTATCTGCGCCCAGCCCGTGATGCCACCCTTGACCAGATGCTTGTGCATGTAGCCGGGGATCTTTTTCTTGAACTGCTCAACGAACATCGGCCGCTCGGGGCGTGGACCCACGATGGAAAGTTCGCCCTTCAGCACATTCAGGAATTGCGGCAGTTCATCGAGACTGCTGGCGCGAATGAACCGGCCGAAGCGAGTGGCGCTCTTGTTGCCGGCATTGCCCCAGACCACGCCTCTCTTCTCGACATCCACCGGCATGGATCGAAACTTGAGCATCTCGAATTCTTTGCCATCCAGCCCAACGCGTTTTTGCCGGTAAAAGACCGGCCCGCGGCTGCTGAGCTTTACCCCCAGCGCAAGGAGCAGCATGACCGGACAGATCAGCAACAGGATGAATGCCGCGAGTGCGCGGTCCTCCATAGCTTTGAAGATCCGTGCATGGCCGCTAACGCGGCTGCCGCGCAGGGTGATCACCGGCACACCCGCCAGTTGGGTGGCCTGATGGTTCAGCAATTCATAACCGAACAGATCCGGCACCAGCCGGATCGTGACAGGCAGCTCGCTGGTGGCGTCCAGCAAGCGCTTGATCTCGGCCTCGGCGCGCATCGGCAGGGCCACCCAGATCTGGTCCGGCGCGTATTGCTGCAGGTTGGCGATGAAGCTGTCGAGGTCACTCACGCGCGGAACATCGGTGCCGACCTGCTGGTCGTCGTACGGGGTCTGCACGTAGCCGATCACGTCCAGGCCCATCCAGGGGCTCTGGCGTGCGGCGGCCATGATCTTGCGGCCCGCGTGGGTGGCGCCCACCAGCACCACCTTGCGCGCGTCGATGCCGCGGGCGCGGATGCTGCCCAGCAAGCGGCGGCCCACCCAGCGATGCACGCCCAGCAGGGCCAGGGCGGCGGCAAACCAGCTGCCCAGCCACAGCCGGGAATACTCACCCGAGTTCTTGACGGCCCATTCCGATATCAGCAGGGTCGTCATCACGACCGTCCACGCCAGTGCGATGCGGCCGATTTCACTCGTGATGCTTTCGCCGCGCCAGCTGCGATACAGGCCGAACATCGGGAAGACCAACAGCATCAGCAGCACCACGCGGAAGACCGCCACGGGATTCGGGCCGTCCAGCAGGGAGCTGCCGAAGCGGGCCCAATGAGCCAGGCACGCGGTCAGCACCACGACCACCACATCGCCTACCCGGACCAGGATGTGCAGCAGCGCTGCATACTTGGA
>DATNAI010000008.1:0-3983 GCA_035572875.1 Castellaniella sp.
ACTTCGGTCGACCCCGTAAACGACAATTTGCGAACTCTCGGGTCTTTCAGGATGGTATCGACCACCTCACCTGTTTTAGAGGTTGTCACGACATTGACGACCCCGTCGGGCACTCCCGCCTCTGTTAGGATTCTGGCCACTGCATAGGCAGTCAAGGGTGTCGCCGTTGCGGGCTTCAGGATGCAGGTGCAACCGGCCGCGAGCGCTGGCGCGATCTTGCGCGTGGCCATCGCAGCCGGGAAATTCCAGGGGGTGACGAGTAACGACACGCCGATGGGTTGATACTGAACCAGAATCTGGTTATTTCCCGAAGGGGCATTGCCCAGGTCTCCTTTGATTCGCACCCCCTCTTCCGAGAACCAGCGGAAAAATTCCGCGGCATAGGCCACCTCGCCTCGTGCATCCTTCAGTGCCTTGCCATTTTCCAGTGATATCAGTCGGGCCAACGCATCCGTATCGCGAATGATCAGCTCATGACACTTGCGTAGAATCTCGCAACGTTCGCGGGCCGGTCTGGACGCCCACGCCCGCCCCGCCGAGAACGCGGCATCCACCGCGGAGATCGCATCCCGGGCATCCGCATCGGCAACGGACCCGATCCGATTTCCCGTTGCAGGGTCGACGACATCGATCCGCCCCTGGCGGGAACCCTTGCGCCATTGGCCACCAATGAACAAATCGGGATTCATTTCAATGACCATGGAAAATCGTTCTTTCTGCGCTGACATATTCAAGCTCCCTCCATCGACGCATCCAGGATCGAGCGGATCGCCGGCACATCAAGTTTCCGCGGATTGTTGTCGACCAACCGGATCGCGAGCGCCGCCTGCTCCGCGATCGCGTCAAGGTCGTCTGATTTCACGCCGAGATCCTTGAGGCTTCGCGGAATATCGATGCGCTCCAGCAGGGTGCGTATGGCCGAAATCATCTTTCGGGCAGCGTCTTCGGCACCGTGTTCGGCGGAAATCCCCATGGCATTCGCAATATCCGCATAAACCTCGACCGAAGCGGGCAGATTGAAGTCCATGGTGTAGGGAAGAAGCACGCCAATCCCCAGCCCATGCGGTGTATGCGTCAGGGCGCCCACGGGATACTGGATGGCGTGTGCCGCACAAGTGCCGCCCGTGCTGAAGGACATGCCCGCGTACGTGGACCCCAGCATCATGGCGCTGCGCGCATCCAGGTCCGACCCATCCTCCACCGCCCGAGCCAGATTTTCGGTGATCAGCCTGATCGCGTGGAGGGCGTAGTGATCACTCAGCGTGTTCTTGCCGACGAAAACACGCTCCATGACCATTTCAGGATCAGGTTCTCGCCGGATGGCCGAGATGGATTCGATCGCATGTGACAAAGCGTCAACCCCGGTGATTGCCGTCAGCCCCTTGGGGCAGCTCAAGGTCAGTTCCGGATCGCAAATTGCCACGGTCGGAATGAGCTCAGGGCTGGAAATCCCCACCTTGACGGCCCGTTCGGGATCGGCCAACACAGCGACCGGTGTCACTTCGGACCCAGTGCCCGACGTCGTCGGCATGGCGATCACCGGCTTGATCGGGCCCGGCACTTTGAACTCGCCGTAGTATTGGGAAGCCGGTTCGGGATGGGTCATCAGCAAGCTGACGACCTTTGCGAGATCCATACAGCTGCCACCCCCCAAGCCGACGAACACATCAGCATCGAAGTCGCGATAACGTGACACGCAATCGCGGATTCCCTCCAGCGGCAGCTCCGCCTCCGTGCCGTCGAAAACGCGAGCCGTCACGCCGTGCGCGGCGAGATTGTCCACCAGTTCGCCCACCACTGGCAGCTGCCCCAGGCGGCTGTCCGTGCAAATCAGGGCGCGGCGGCCCAGCGATGCAGCCACACGGCCCAAGGCGGCCCGCTGCCCCGCCCCAAATATCACGCGCCCCGGAAGGCGAGTCACCCCGTACCGATATCTCATCATTAAGCCTCAGCAGTAAGCCTCACCATGCAGCAGCGGTCGCACTAGGCGCTCGCCATCTGTTCGATCCGTGCCCATACCCCACCATCCACTTCTATCTCGTCCCGCTCATGAAGCCCCCGCGTCTCGCATCCTCGATCACCGGGCACACGAACAGGACGTTCATGATCTGTCGCTGGAGACGCGCGCAGCGCCTGCAGATAACGATCAATCAACGTCGATGTATGGGATCCGGGTTTCATGACGATGAGGACATCGCCCTTGTTGCACGGCCGGGTGCTGTCCAAGGTGCCGACGACATCCGTGCCGATGGCGCTGCCCGCCAAGGCCGTCACCAGCAGCTCGAAGCCCAGCCCCAGCCCATATCCCTTCGCGCCGCCAAAGGGCGCGATCGCACCGCCCTTTGCCACTTCGGCGTCGGTGGTGGGTCGGCCATCCGCACCCACCGCCCACCCGGGCGGAATCGGCAGGCCACGGTTGGCATGATCATGAATCTTCCCCATGGGCACCAGGCTGGTGGCCATGTCAAGGATGAAAGCGTGGGGATGGGCTGGTATCCCGATCGAGATCGGATTCGTCCCCAACATGGCCCGGCTGCCACCCCATGGGTGGACCAACGCTTCGCTGACGGTGAGGGCGATCAGTATCAGGCCTCGATCGGTCACCTGTTTCGCGTACCAGGCCAGCATGCCCAGATGCTCGGAATCACGCACCGCGGCCATCGCCACCCCTGTCGTGGGGACCCGTTCATACAACGCATTCAGCGCGTGACAGGCGACGACAGGCCCCAGTCCGTGGCGACCATCGACTTCGTACAGCGCCCCTCCTTTCCAGGAGCCCAGCCCTGTCGTGACCGGGTCACATACGCCGTTGCGAACCCGCTCGATGACTCTCGGCAGGCGGAGCAAACCGTGTGAACGCACCCCGCGCAGTTCCGCGTCCAGCAAGAGTGCCAGCTGCATCTCTGCATGGTCGGCCGGCACACCCACAGCGTGCAGGGCGGACCGGCCCCGCTGCGTGATCTCCCCGATCGATAGTCTGACGGTGCTCGCCCCCATCAACCACGCCCCTTCATCAAGATCAAAAAACACGATTCACGAAATCGTATATGATTCGATCAGGGTCAGCAAGCGCTATATACGATCCTAGGGAAAACGATAGGATCCAGTACTCCCAGACCCCCCGGGCCACCTATAATCCACCTTGTGCCGCTCCCCTATCAGGAAGCAGCCCCCTTCTTCCAGTGACATGACACTCAAATCTCGCACCATGAACATAGCGGGCGACAAGCAGGATGAGCATCACAGCAAGAGATCCCTGAGCGATGACGTTTACGAAACGCTCATTTCACAGCTGGTATCGCTGGAACTTCCCCCGGGCAGCCGACTGACCGTCGACACGCTCGCCCGAAATTTCGGCGTATCCCAAACGCCGGTCCGGGCCGCGCTCATTCGTCTGCAAACGGAGGGGCTCATTGCGGGAAAACACAATGCGGGGTTCTGGGTTGCTCCAATCCCGACCGAGAAATATTTCGGCGAAACCTACCTGGTCCGTGAGCTCCTGGAACCGGAAGCCGCTGCCCTGGCGGCCGAAAACGCGCGAGCGGAGGACGTGCGCAAGCTGCGCCACCTGTGCGACGAGATGGAGAATCTGGTCGACGAAGATACCCGGAAGAATTACGGGCGCTTCGCCATTCTCGATGACGCGTTCCACGCCACCATCATCGAGATCAGCGACAACGAGATCATGCGGCACATACTGGAAGGATTGCATGCTCACATGCATCTGTTCCGGCTGCGCTACCACGCCTCTGTCGCTGAAGATGCCATCGACGAGCACAAAGAAATCGTCCATGGCATACAAGATCGAGACGCCGCGGCGGCACGCGCGGCCATGAGGGCCCACATCATTGCTTCACGCGACCGCATGATGCCCTTCTATCACGAGATCGCAATAGCGAATGGGGCCGCTGCGAACTGACACGCCGACTCGTGTTCCTCCCCGAGGCTCAGGCCGCCAGTGACGCGCAGTCGATGACGAAACG
>DATNAI010000009.1:0-8267 GCA_035572875.1 Castellaniella sp.
AGCCTGATAGAGCGCGACGGCCACGACGATGGCTACCGACAGCGCGACAAAGAACTGCGAGATGGGCGACATGGCCGAATCGGCGCTGGCGGCACGCATCGCGAAACGGCGCAGGCGTGCGTTGACGTAGCCAAAGCGTTCCCGCTCGCGCCCATAACCATCGAAGAGCTTGATGACCCGCTGACCCGAGATGCCCTCCGAGACGACACGGGTGAGTTCCGCATTCATGTTGATGGTGTCGCGATTGATGCGGCGCAACCGGCGCACGAAGTAGCGCCCCGTCAACACCGACAGCGGCAGCATGATGAGCACGATGAGCGTCAGTTGCCAGGACATGTACAGCAACACCGCCAGCAGCGCGACAACCGTCAGGGATTCCCGCACCAGCACGCGGATCACCTCGGTGGACAGCCCGCTCACATTGCCGGCATCGATCGTGAAGCGGTTCAAGAGGCGGCCGCGGTCCCGTGTGCGGAACGTTTCGTCCGACATGCCCAGCAAGCGCTCGAACATCTCCCGCCGCAACCCCAGCAGCATGTTGTTCGCCACCCAGGACATCAGATATGTCCCCCCGAAGGTGCACACGCCGCGCAGCAGCATGAGCGCCACCACCGCAAGAGGGATGGACCAGACATACGAAGGCTTCGCGCCCGTGAAACCCTCGTCCAGCAACGGCTTCATGATGACGGCCAGCAAAGGCTGCGTGGCCGAGGCAACGCTCAGCAGCACCAGCGCGAGCACACCGACTTTCCAGTCCTTTCCCAGCCTCCTGTAGATTTGCCGCCACAGCTCGAGCCGTACGGGGCGACTGTCCACTGGCGGGTCGGTAGGGGTCGTCAAGAACACACTCTCTTATATACTTGTGAATGTCGCATTTTAGCCTGCCGGCTCGACCGCCTGCCCGGCAATACCCATCGGAGCCGCAGATTGATCCGGACACCCAGCCAAGCCATCTATGTCCGTCTGCCCAATTGGGTAGGCGACGTCTGCATGAGCCTGCCGGGTCTGGACGCCCTGATCGCCACCGGGCAGCCCGTTGTCGCCTGCGCCCGCGAGTGGGCCCGGGACCTTCTGGCGGCCTATCCGCTGTCCGGATTCGTGCCCATGGGTGGCGGATGGCGCGCGGATCGTGCTGCTGTCCACGGCGCGCGCCGCGGGGCGCGCCACCGGCATGCCCGCGGTCTGCTGCTGCCCGACTCGCTCTCCAGCGCGCTGGTTTTCCGCTTTGCCGGACTGCCCTGCGCGGGTTACCGCGACGATGGGCGCAGCCCCCTGCTGCGCTGGCCCTGCACCAAGCCGCGCGAGCCGCTGCACGCGGTACAGTCCTGGTTTCACCTGACACGCTTTGCCCTGGCGCAGTGGCGGATGGCCCCGCCCGCTGCGGATCTCGGCCCCGACCTGAACTGGCACGCAGCCGCCACGCATGAGGCGCAGGCCGAACAGGCGCTGGCCCTGGCCGGCCTGACCACCGGGCGCTTCGCGCTGATCGCCCCGACCGCGACAGGCCTGCACCACGGCCGCGTGAAGGTATGGGGAGGCTTTGACAGTCTGGCGCGATCATTGCAAACTCACGGTTTTGCCGTGGCCATGGCGCCCCCCCCGGCTGAACGAGCCGCAGCTCAGGTGGCCGCACCGACGGCACAGTTGCTGGAGCCGCTCGGACTGGGCGCCTTTGCCGCGCTCACACGGCACGCCGCTGTAGTCATTTGCAACGATTCCGGTGTGTCTCATCTGGCCGCTGCGGCTGGCGCGCGCCAGATCACACTTTTCGGGGTCACATGCCCTAGCCGTACCGGCCCATGGTCCAATCGCGCACTGCGCCTGGGGCAAATGAACGCCTGGCCGCGCGAGCCGGAAGTCCTGGCGGCCGCTCTCGATCTTCTTCAAAATCCGCCCGCTGCATGAGCATCACCGAATTTCTCGCCAATCTGGTCATCCCGCTGAACCTGTCCATCACGCTGCTGGTGGTCGCCGCATTGCTGTTCGTCCTGCGTTGGCGCAAGATTGCGGGGTTCCTGGCCGCGGTGGCGGTCGCCTGGACCGTTTTCTGGTCGCTGCCGACCACGTCACTGTGGGCGGGCGGCATGCTGGAGCAACGCTATCCCCATAAGGCAGCGATGTCGTTGCCCGCCGAGCAGGCGATGGTGGTGCTGGGCGGCAATACGCTAGGCGGCCGACGCAACTGGTTCGAGCCCTACAACAGCAAGACGGCCATTCTGCGCACCGACACGGCAGCGCACCTCTACGATGCCGGCCGCGCGCCACTCATCATCGTCTCGGGGGCCGCGCAAGACGGTGGCCGCAGCGAAGCGACGGTCATGGCCTCGGCGCTGGAACGTGCCGGCGTGCCGGCCGGTGCCATCGTGCAGGAAAATCACAGCCTGACCACGCACCAGAATGCGGTCTACACGGCCCAGATCCTGCGCGCGCGCGGGATCCAGAAATTCCTGCTGGTGACGTCCGCGCTGCACATGCCACGCGCCATGGCGAGCTTCCAGCGACAGGGCCTGTCTCCCGTTGCGGCATCTTCGCCGCCGCAGATCGTCGTGCCCGACCAGCCGGACTTTTCATTCTGGCTACCGGATCTGCGCACGCTGAACGCCAGCCGGTCCATCGTGAAGGAATACCTGGGCATGCTGGTCTACTGGGTCCGGGGCTGGGCCTGAGGGCTCCTGGCTGGTGGGTCCGCCAAGCCGCCCCAAAACTGCGGACACTTCCGCGGATGGGCCATCAGGTTGCGGACCGGCTCGCCCGTTCGGCCAGAATCGCGCGGTACAGCTCCGTGAACTGACGGGCGACGTGGGGCCATGAATGCTGTTCCAGCACGCCCTGCGCCCCTAAGTGCAGGCGCTCCCGCAGTGCTGAATCGGCACGTAGCGCCTGGACGGACTGTGCCAGTTCATCGGCCTGCTCGGGATGCGAGAGCACGAGGGCGCTGATGCCCGGCTCCACGTACTGTGCAAAGCCGCACCAGGGCGCCGGGCTCAGGATCACGGGCAGTCCGAAAGACATGGCTTCCAGGGGCGCCATGCCAAAACTGTCGTTCAGGGTCGGATGCAGGAAGATGTCTGCCGCACGATAGTAAGGCTCCACCCGTGAAGTCTCCGCCACCAGGTGCACGCGCGCCGCAACAGCCTCGGGGGCGCGCGCCACGCACTCGCGTGCCGCCCGGTTCGTGCCCACGACCAGCAGATGCACGTCATCGGGCAACCGCTCCAGCGCGCGCAGTACGGTGGGCAGGCCCTTGCGCATGGGATTGCGAGCCACCATCAGGCAGAGCGTTGCCGAATCGGGCAGGCCCAATTCCGCCCTTAGATCATGCCGGATACCGCCATCGGCCGGCAGTGCCATCGCCACGCCGGGGGCGATGACGGGCCAGGACGCGGGATCGGCATCATACGCCTGGCCCAACTGGTGGGCAATGAGCTGGGAGACCGCCACGACACGGTGGCCGGGCCGAACGGCGATGCGGCGCGCTTCCAGTGCGAGATAGGTCCGCACGCGAGGGCTGAGGCATGAGAGCCAGCGCCGCAATGCCGGCATGGCGCGCACCCGCCAGCGATAGCGCACCGGCGTGACATGCACGACTTCCACATCGCCGCACCAGCCGTTCATATGAGAGTGAACGATGTCGAAGCGCCCGCGCGTGGCGCGGACCGCCCGCCGGGCGAAAAGCCACACCCGGATCCAGCTGGGCCAACGGCTGCCCACCGCAATCCGCTCATAGGGAAGCTGCAGGTCGCACGCCGGATCGTACTCCCGGGCAAAGACAGTGATGTGGTGACCGGCAGCGGCCAGTTCGCGCATGAGGGCCACCCCATAGGCTTCCGCACCCCCAAATCGCGAACCGAGACGGTCCACGACAAAGGCGATGGAAAGCGGACTCTCAGCCATGGTCCGCCACAGCCTCGGTGCGACGCCTGCGGCGGTCTTCGAGCGCCGTGAGGGTCTTCTGCAGAAAGCGCAGCAGGTGCGCGGAGCGTGCCACGAAGATGCGCGGCAGGCCCATGATGTCGTCGTCCGCCCGCACCAGGCCGCGCTCGGTGGTGGTGGCGTTGCTGTAGCCGGCCTCGCGCACCACCTGCCTCAAGGCAGGCGACTCCCCGCCATAGGGATAGCAGAACGACTCGACCGGCGCACCCAGGATCTGTTCCAGCGCCTGCCTGGAATCACGAATTTCGTTGGCTGCGAGCTCGGGCGACAACGTCGGCAGGAATGGATGATTGAGCGTGTGGGAACCCACCTCATGGCCCGCCTTGGACCATGCGCGCAATTCGTTCACGGACATCAGATCGGAATGCGGAACCCCTTCGCGATAGTCCCATACGTTGCCGCCTCCGAGCTGCCGCACCACGAAATAATTGGTGGCCGTGAAATCGACATCCGCCAGCACCGGCAGTGCGTTCTCCAGGACATTGCGATAGCCATCGTCGAAGGTGATGCCCACGACCTTGCCATGCCGCTCGCCCCGCACATAGGGCAAGAGCTCACGCATCGACAAGCCGCGATATCCCAGACGGCGCAACCAGGTCATCTGACTGCGGAATTTCGCCGGATGCACCGTCAAGCCCCTGTATGGCGTGCCTCTGGCTGCCGGCTCGCCGATCTGGTGATACATCAGAATAGGAATCATGCGCAAATTATAGGGGAGCATGGCGGGTGCGCCTATCTTCCCGCCGCAGCATCCCGCCCGCTGCGCCCGAGGGGTCAGGCCTTGCGACCCAACCAGAAGAGCTTCGCGTACCGGTAGAAGCTGCCCGTGGCCGCCATCCCAGCCAGAATCAGACCCTGCCAGCCATCCAGGAAACCCCGTCGCAATACATAATGGCGGACGAAGGTCCAGAACCCGTGACCGAAGGGACCCAGGACCGTCGTGCGGCGTCCCCGGGCATGGGCCTTCAACGCCGCATCGGTGGAGTAGCGATTGATCTTGTCGATGAAGAGTTCCAGACTGGCATAGGGGTAATGCAGCAGATGACCCCGAAGGGTCGCCACCCGGCCATCGAGATCCACGTGCTCATGCACGACATCGTCGGAAAACCGGCCCGACTCCCGGCGAAACAGCCGCAAGACATGATCGGGCCACCAGCCGCTGTGCCGCATCCAGCGGCCACAGAAGTTGGACAGCCGCGCCACCCGGTAGCCGTCAGCCGCGGGATCCGCCAGAACCCGCTGGATTTCCTCGGCCAGTTCGGGCGGCACGCGCTCGTCGGCATCCAGGGAAAGCACCCAGTCTCCTGTCGCCAGATCCAGCGCGCGGTTCTTCTGCAGGCCAAAGCCCGGCCATTCGGCATTCACCTCGACGCGAGCGCCCAAGGCGCGCGCCAGCTCGCGGGTCGCGTCCGTGCTACCCGAGTCCAGCACGATGATTTCATCGGCAAAGGCCACCGAATCCAGGCAATCCACGATATGCGCTGCCTCGTTTTTGGTGATGATGACGACGGACAGGCTCATGAGGCGTCTCCGAAGCCGCGCTGCCGCAGCCATTCCCGATACGCGGACTCCAGGTCCTCCGCCATGGTCGCGGGGCTGAAGCGTCCGCCCTCGCAGCAGAACGCCCGGCCCGCCGCTCCCATGCGCTCCCGCAAACCGGCGTCCAGAACGAACGTGTGGATCGCCTCACGCAGCCCCGATATGTCTCCCACCGGGACCAGCACGCCACTGCGCCCGGCGTCCACCATCTCCGGCACTCCTCCTACCCGGGTACCGACGACAGGAACTCCGCAGGCGCCCGCTTCGGCAAAGACCATGCCGGCAGCCTCCATGTGGGTGGCCAGCGCAAATACGTCAAAATCCGGCATGAGGCGCACCACGTCCGAACGTGCGCCCAGCAAATGCACGCGCGACCCCAGGCCATGGCTTGTGACGAGCGTCGAGATCTGTTCGAACCCGGGCGAGCCGCCGCCCACCAGGACCAGATGAACGGCCGGCAGATCCTGCAGCAGCGGCTCCATCGCCTCGATCAGATCGCGGTGCCCCTTTTCCGCTCGCATCACGGCGACGCATCCGACCACAATGTCGTCCGGCGCCAACCCCAGTTCCGCACGCAACGCCCCAGTCCGCACCGCGGCGCAATAGCCAGCCTGGATACAGGGATACACGACACGAACATGCGAAGGGTCCACACCCTTGGCCAACAACAGGCCGCGCACGAATTCGCTGCTGGTGCATACCCGATGTGGCACGCCGGTATAAGACAGCAGTGAACCCACGCGCTTGGCCAGATGCCGGGTCCGCACAATGAGCGGCGTGCCTGCCAGGCGTCCCGCCACGCCAGCCAGCAGCGTGTCGCGGCGGCTGTTCGTGTTGAGCACGTCAAAGCCGCCACGCCGCAGCAGCGACCGGAGGCGCACAACGCCACGGACGTAGTTGACGGGGCCATCCGTATACAGCGTGTGGACGGTGAACCCGGCATCCCTCAGCCGGTGCGCAAGCTGCGCATGCGGTTGGCAAACGGCTTCCAGATGATGTCCCCGGTCGCGCATGGCGCCCATCATGCGGAAAATGTACTGTTCCTGGCCTCCGAACCCCGTGGCCGCCTCGGTCTGCAGGATGCGCAGCGGTTTCATGGCCGCAAGCGCCGGTATTTAAAGCGAAAATGAAGATTGTGCGCCAGGCGCCGCACCTGGTCGAGCGCCTTGAACGATTCCCGGCGCAATCGGTCGCGCAACGGCATGGGAGCCGGCGCGTCGGCACCCGCGATGTCCGAGGCCGAATCGTTGTCATGCGTCACGCAATGGGGCCGAGCCTGGATGCTTTCCACGCCATGATCGTAGAAGCGGCACATCGCGTCATCGACCGGATAGATCCACGTCCGGCTGTAGTGCAGCAGGGCCCGCGCACCCTCCGGGCTGATCAGGTAGGCCACTGTCCTGTAGTGGGTCTTGAGTTTCTTGTACAGCTCGAACGGCCCGATGCGCCCCACGGCCAGCGCAGGATCGCGCCCCGGCTTGTCATTGTCGTGCAGCCACACAAGCGGCCACAGGGCTGCCATGTCGCGAGCCTGCGGAAGCAGCGCCGGGAAAGTGTCCAGCACAATGGCGTCGTCCTCGATCACCACCAACGGCTCGGTCTGCGCCGCACATTCTTCCCACAGAAGATAGTGGCTTGCGTAACACCCTAGCTGGGAAGGCTTCAAGTCCCGCTTCGGCCCCTTCACCCGGGCCCGGGCGACCGGATCATAGTGGCCGAACAGCGGATGAGGCGGTCGCGTCCGGCCGTCCACCGCCTCGAAAAAGGTATAGCCATCGATTCCGAGTCTGTCGAACTGCGCGGCAATCTGCTCGCGCCGGTCAGCGCGCGCCGCCAGATTGATGACGCGAATGGCGATGGGTTTCATCCGTAGAAGATCTCCACATTCTCGCGGGCCAGCCATTCGCGCGCGCCCGCGATCAGCGCCTCATCCATCCGTACGCGCCAGTCGTCACCCAGCCGCAGCAGGCAGGAATAACTGCTCCGCGCCATCCGCAGCTCCACCGGGACTCCCGAATCCTGCGAACGCCAGGGGGTCAGCAGTGATTGAAGCCGTTGCAGATCGGGCTGGGCAGGCATCTTCAAGCGCAGACTGCGCGCCCGCGTCTCGCGGATGCGCTGCAGGTCGTACAAGTCTTCAGCAGACACCCGCAGGCCCCCGGAATAATCATCATGGCTCACACGCCCCTGGATGACCAGCAACCGGTCTTCCTTCAAGCCGTGCCGATACCGCTCGTAGAGCTCGTTGAAAATGGCGACCTCGATCTGGGCGGAGCCATCGTCTAGCAGCGCATACAGCATCTTGCCGCGGCGAGTCATTTTCGGACGCACCGCGGCCAGCACGCCGGCGAGCCATTGCGTGCCCTTCGAGGGCGCCAGGCGCGACAGCGGCGTGGGCGCCACACGGCGGACTTCGTCGCGCCAGGCATCGAACAGATGACCACTGAAATAGAATCCCAGCGCAGTCTTTTCTTCCGTCAGCCGGGTTTCCAGATCCCAGGGCTCGACGCCGGCCAGTTCGCCCGCCACCAGCTCATCGGCATTGTCATCGAATAGCGAGGCCTGATTGGCGTCCCGGGCCGCCTGGTCGGCAGCCTCGATAGCGCTGCCCAGCGTTTCGAGCAGGGCGGCACGATTGGGCACCAGGCTGTCGAAGGCGCCCGCGCGGATGAGCGCCTCGACGGTGCGCCGGTTGACGGTGTGCCGATCCACACGCGCGCAAAAATCGAACAGGCTGGCATAGGGACCGCCGGCGGTTCGCGCCGCCACGATGGCATCCACGGCCGCATGGCCCG
>DATNAI010000010.1:0-19317 GCA_035572875.1 Castellaniella sp.
GATATCAACCCTCTTTTGCTCGATGAGACCGGTGCGATAGCGCTCGACGCGCGAATAAGAGTGGCGCCAGCCCCGCTTCGAGGGTCCGACCGCCTGGCCATCCGGCCCTACCCCAGGGAGCTGGAGGAGATTATCGAGATGGCGGGTCTCGGAGATGGAACGCTCTTATTGCGCCCGATTCTGCCATCCGATATACGATCCTACCAGCGATTTTTGGAGAGTCTCGATACGGAGGATATTCAAAATCGTTTTTTCTGCGCAGTGCGCCAGCTCGCCCCGTCAGAACTGGCAAGAGTCACCCAGATCGACTACAGCAGGGAGATGATACTGGTGGCGGTTGGCAGAGGTGAATCGGACAGCGAGACAATTGCGGGCGAGGTGCGATTGATGTTCGACCCTGATAATCAACAGGCTGAAATAGGCATTGCAGTAAGTTCCACACTGAAATCCAAAGGTTTGGGGTCCAAGCTCCTGTCCAAGGCGATCCGCTATTGTCGTGAACGCCACACGGCCAGCATGGCAGGTACCGTTTTGACTGAAAACGTTCGCATGCTTGGGCTGGCCAAGAAATTCGGATTCTCGCTATCCGCAGCCCGCGACGGCACCGTCGACATTCGTCTGGAACTGGATCCCGACCCTCGCATCTGAGGCGGGCTGGATCCGGATATTCGATTGCACAACAATGCCCAATAACGAGATCAAGTCGAAGACGTACGGATTCGATCGTGCCGATGGTCCCTGGTGGACGTTGGCGCATGCACCGGAAGAACTCCGCGCGTCTTCGACCGGTTTGACGACCGAGGAGGCGCAGCGGCGCCTGGGTATATATGGTCCCAATCGGTTGAGCGCCGCGGCGCATAAGAATCCGATTGTCGAAATCATGGGTCGCCTGCGCAACCCGTTGGTTTTGCTGCTGTTGGTTGCGGGGGGCGTTTCCGCGGTGGTTGGGGACGCCACAAGTGCAGGCATCATTGCGCTGATGGTTGTCCTGAGCGTCGCGTTCGACTATCTCCAGGAGCATAAAGCCGAGATGGCGGCCGCCGAGTTGCGAAAGTCTGTCGCCTTGAGGGTGACCGTGCGACGCGACGGCGCTGACCGGGAGATCGGCGTCGAGAATCTCGTGCCAGGTGATGTCGTCAGCCTGTCGGCCGGCAGCCTGGTGCCCGCTGACGGGTTGGTGCTCGGTGCCACCGATCTGTTTGTTCAGCAGGCGGCATTGACGGGTGAATCTTTTCCAGCCGAGAAGCACGCCGGCGCGACACCCGATGGAGATGGCCTGGACTGCGCCGTAAACGCCGTTTTCATGGGATCCAGCGTGCTGTCCGGAATCGGGTCCGTGCTCATAGTCAGGACCGGGGTAACCACCCAGCTTGGCATGGTGGGCGGCGTCATTTCGCAAGACCGCCCCCCGACGGCGTTCGACGAGGGAATACGCCATTTTGGCTATCTGATCCTGCGCATCACCCTTTCGTTGGTATTGTTCGTCCTTCTCGCTAACGGATTGGCGAACCGGCAGTGGCTCGAGTCTTTTCTCTTTTCCCTGGCGCTGGCCGTCGGGCTGACGCCGGAACTGTTGCCCATGGTGGTGACTGTGACATTGTCACGCGGCGCATTGCGGCTTTCCGAGCACGGTGTGATCGTAAAGCGACTATCCGCCATGCAGAACCTCGGGGCCATGGATGTCCTGTGCACCGACAAGACAGGGACGCTCACGGAGGCGAAGATCAGCCTGGCGTGCCACGTCGACATTGCGGGGCGCGACAACAACCATGTATTGGAGCTGGCCTATCTCAACAGCAGTTTCGAGGCGGGAGTGCATACTCCTCTGGAAGACGCCATCCTCGCTCACGAGTCCATGGACATCAGCGAATGGCGCAAGCTCGACGAAGTGCCGTTCGATTTCGAGCGGCGACGGCTGTCCGTGCTGTTACGCCGATCTGATGAAAACCTTCTCGTCGTCAAAGGCGCTCCCGAAGACGTGTTGGCGCACTGCGATTCCTACGAGAGTACGGATGCCAAAGAAATACCATGGTCGGACCGGTCACATGTTCTGGCACGGCAAACGCTGGACAGGCTCAGTGCGAGCGGCTATCGCGTACTGGGGATCGCGTGGAAGAAAGCACCGGTCGATACTGTCAACGTGACGGTCTCGGATGAGGACGGCCTGATCTTCGCGGGCTATGCTGCGTTTCTGGATCCCCCAAAGAAGGATGCCGGCGAGGCGATCCGCAATCTGACGGGAAAGGGAGTTGCGGTCAAAATCCTCACAGGGGACAGCGAGGTCGTGGCGCAACACGTTTGCAACGCTCTCGGGATCCCCATGACCGGTATGTTGATGGGCAGTCAGATCGCCAAACTGGACGACCATGCCCTTCTCCTGCAGGCAGAAACCGCCAATCTGTTCTGCCGAGTCAGTCCCATACAGAAGAATCGCCTGATTCAGGCTTTGCAGAAGCGAGGCCACGTAGTGGGATTCATGGCCGACGGGATCAACGACGCTCCAGCCCTGCATAGCGCCGACGTGGGTATATCGGTGGATACGGCGGTCGACGTCGCCAAGGCCTCGGCGGACCTGATCATGCTGAGACACGACCTGTCCATGCTTGAAGTTGGCGTCAATGAAGGCCGGCGGACTTTCGCCAATATCAGAAAGTACATCATGATGGGTACCAGCTCGAACTTCGGGAATATGTTCAGCATGGCCGGCGCTGCCCTGTTTCTCCCCTTTTTGCCCATGCTTCCGACCCAGGTGCTGCTCAACAACATCTTATATGATCTGTCCGAAGTGGTGATTCCCCTGGATGCGGTGGATCGCGAGGAAACCGCCACCCCGCAGCACTGGGACATGAAATTATTGCGCAATTTCATGCTGATACTCGGGCCGGTCAGCTCCTTGTTTGATTTTGCAACGTTTTATCTTTTGCTGACCGTTCTGAAAGCGGATGAAGGCCTCTTTCAGACCGGCTGGTTCATCGAATCTCTGGCCACGCAGATTCTCGTGATCTTTGTCATTCGAACCCGGGGCAATCCTTTACGGAGTCACCCGCACCCGGCGTTGTGGCTCGCTGCGATCACAGTGCTGGCGATTGCGGCGGTCATTCCATTTTCGCCACTGGCCGGGCTGTTTGGTTTTACCGCGCTGCCCTGGCGCTACTTCATCGTCCTGACTTGTCTGGTGGCCCTGTATCTCACGATGGCTCAGATCGTGAAGGTTCGTTTCTATCGATCACGCTTGGCACCAAAGCGGACATGAACGGCCGGGCATACGTTCTATTTCGCGCCCAGTTGATCATTATCAATATATCCGCACGTCATTCATCTAACCTTTGGTCATTCCTTCATCATAACGCGCGCTCTTGAGGAGATGATATGACCCGCCCATCGACCATGAAGGCATTGGTCTATCTTGGACCCGAAAAGATAGCATGGAAAACGGTCCCTGCTCCAAGCATCCTGGAGCCGACTGATGCGATCATAAGGATCATAAAGACCACCATTTGCGGAACGGATCTGCATATTCTGAAAGGTGACGTGCCGGATGTCAGCGCGGGAAGAATACTGGGCCACGAAGGTGTCGGCATCGTCGAAGAGACGGGAAGTGCCGTTCGCGGTTTGAAGAAGTCCGACCACGTGCTGATCTCATGCATCACGTCTTGTGGGAGGTGCGAATATTGCAAGAAGCAGATGTATGCGCATTGCGAGGATGGCGGCTGGATCCTGGGGCACCTCATCGACGGTACACAGGCGGAGTATGTGCGGATTCCGTACGCCGATAACAGCCTATACCCGATTTCGGCCGGGAATGATGAAGAGGCGCTGGTCATGCTCAGTGACATCTTCCCCACGGGCTTCGAGATAGGTGTGCTCTACGGGGCGGTAAAGCCCGGAGACGTGGTAGCCATCGTAGGCGCGGGCCCGATAGGGATGGCGGCACTATTGACCGCCGAGTTTTATTCGCCCCGTGAAATCATCATGGTGGACACAAATCGTTTCCGCCTGGATGCCGCCACAAAGTTCGGTGCCACGCATGTTGTGGACAGCGCCCAGAGTGACGCCGTCGAAGCGGTTCTCGCGCATGCCAGGGACGGTGTGGATGTCGCGATCGAGGCCGTAGGGGTGCCCCAGACCTTCGATATATGTCAACGTATCGTGCGCCCGGGGGGACATATCGCCAATATTGGTGTCCACGGACGGAGCGTCGAACTCGAGCTCCAGAAGCTCTGGATTCGGAACATCACCCTGACTACAGGTCTGGTCAACACCAACACGACGCCGATGCTGCTCAAGACAGTCGCGTCCAGGCGGCTGACGCCTGAGAACCTCATCACTCACCGCTTCAAATTTGACGAAATCTTGAAGGCCTATGAAGTGTTCGGCAACGCGGCTGCGGAGAACGCCCTGAAGGTCGTCATCAGCGGCGTCTGATATTCCGTCGCTGGATGGGAGTTTGATCCCGGCTGTCGATCGAATGGTGGGTCGCGCTACAGCGCGAACGTCGGAGACTGTAACGGTTCTTCCTCACGGCAGGATGAGGCAGAATGGGCCTGAATCAGATGAAGCAGGTCCGGCCTCAGTATCCTGATGTTTTTCCGTCGTACGGCGATTATGCCTGTGGCCGCCAGCGCCGACAAGGCTCGACTGACGGTCTCCAGCGTCAGGCCCAGGTAGCAACCGACGTCATGCCGGGTCATTGGCAACAGGATTTCTTTGGAGGAATACCCACATGCCGCGTGCCGTTCGGCGATGGTTTCCAGGAAAAGCGCGACGCGTCCTTGGGCTCTCAGCGGACTCGACAGACTGATTCCCGTTCGCTCCTCTGTCAGTTCGCGGCTTATCGACATATACACGATCTCCTCCAGTTCAGGATTTCGGCGTACCGCGGCCAGCAATTTCCTGAACGGAACAACGATCAGGTCACAATCGGTCAGTGCGATACATTCGGTCTGATAGGAGCTGTTGCATATTCCGTCCGCGCCCAAAAGATTGCCTTTCATCGGAAATGACAGGACGCGCTCATCGCCTTCGAAATTGCGCAATATGACTTTCAGATATCCAAACCAGACGACATATAGCGATTCGAACGCCTGTGCCGGACGGTATATCCGATCGCCGGTCCGGAGTCGCCGATGATGGAATTGCAAGTCTGGGGCATTGGTCCGCTGTACAGGCCGATATCCCAGCTTCAACAACTTGCAGATATCCGAAATGGATGTGAGCGGTTCGACACGCGTGGACCGACCAGGATAGTTCGTGCTCGCCGGTAAATCAGAGGGGTAATCTGTAGGCTTGAGTGCATACATGATGGGTCCTCGACCTGTTGTCTTGTCAGTACGATATCGCCTGCAGCTTATCGTATGGCGAGGCGGGCAGCCGACCGACCCTCTGTCCCCGTCATGCTCAGGCTGTATATACGTTATCACGCCCTCTGCCGGCGGAAAGACTCAATCCGTGAAGAAACTTGACTTGGAGCAACGTTTTCTGACTCCAGTTTCCCCGCCCCTCTGACTTGTAATATTTGTGTGCGTCGGGTCGATAGATGTGACATTTCAATGTCTTTGAACACTATGTCGTACATTGTCATCTTTCGCCGAGAGTCTGGCTCGACCGGGTTGCTCGTCGCGCGAAAGGGCATCGATGTTGATATTTATCAACTGCCTTTTTTTCCGCAAGACTAATATGATCACGCGCGCCGCCCATGAGATAAGTGGCGCGCTCCCCATTGAGTCCACTCAATGGGAACTGGCTAAATTCGTGGATTTTTCTGGGTGAGATCGATCATGGCCAACAATCCGATGCAGCTTGATCCCTTCAATGAAATTACCCGGTCCTGGCCGTTGCGGAGTTTCGAAGATTTTTTTAGAGATCTTCGCGCCCGGCCAATGTTCGGCAATTTCGAGACGGAGCCGCAAATCAAGATGGACGTTTCCGAGACGGAGCAAAGTTATACTGTGAAGGCGGAGATGCCGGGAGTGAAGAAGGAAGACGTCAAGGTCGCCATTGACGGCAACCAGATAACCATCTCCGGCGAAGCGCAGCTGGAAACGGAAAAAAAAGAGGGCGAATCGGTCATACGCCGCGAGCGCTATTTTGGTGTTCAATCACGCAGTTTCACCTTGGCGCATGACATCGATGATTCAAAGGCCACCGCCAAATACGATAACGGTGTGCTGGAATTGCACTTGCCCAAGAAGGCGGGCGACGGCGGCACGAAGCTGCTCCCAATCAGCTGACGGTGTGGCGTGACAGCGGGAGTCCCCTCCCCACCTCATGAAGATAGAGGAAATGATGAAACATCTTTCCATTGCCGATATTCGGGAACTGCACGGCCGGCTCGCTCAAACGAGGATTCGTCTGCTGGATGAGATCCAGGCTGCCGAGGCCGACATCCGGACGGCACATGAAGCCCGGGAAGGTGAGGGAGGGATCGGCTCCGATGTATCGGAGATCACCAGGTTCGAAGAACTCCGGCGCGCGGAGATAGCGATCGACGAAGAACAGTTGCGCTCGATCGAGGCGGCGGAAGCGAGAATGGGTGAGGGCCGGTACGGAATCTGCGTGAATTGCGGCGAACCCATCGTGCGTGAACGGCTCCTTGCGATGCCCGCCGCTGTCCGGTGTGCGGACTGTGAGAACAGGCAAGCGGCATCGTCGGCCGGGGATGGTGGCGAGCGCCTGGGAACCGGCCGATAAAGGCGGCCCGAAACGCCAGCGTGAGCGTGACGGCACCGCGACACGCAGTATCCGCTGCGAGTTCGGAGCATGCCCGAAAGAAGAATCAGGAGCTGTGGCGTGAGGACTCCGGATGGATTGTCGGCACCAGAGGGCATGACCAGTGAGGAAGCAAAGATTCGTCTGGCGGCAGACGGCCCCAACATACTTCCCGACAGCGCTCCAAAACCACTCGTCGCGATAGTACTCGGCGTCCTCACGGAGCCAATGTTCCTCATGCTGCTTGCAGCCGGTGGCGTCTATTTGGCACTGGGGAACCGAGCCGAGGGACTGTTCCTGCTCGCTTCCGTATTCGTCATCATCGTGATTTCACTGACGCAAGAACGCAAGACACAGCGGGCGTTGGAGTCACTCCGTGACTTGTCAGCGCCCCGCGCGCTCGTCATCCGGGACGGATCCGAGCAGCGTGTGGCGGGTCGTGATGTCGTGCGCGGCGATATTCTGGTGCTGCGCGAGGGCGACCGCATCGCGGCCGATGCGGTTGTTTTCAACGGCCGCCTCGAAGTCGACGAGTCGCTGCTCACGGGTGAAGCAGCACCCGTTATCAAGCTGTCGCCCGACCAGGCTCGGCGCGGCCGGGAAACAGCATTCGACGTCGCCAAGCAGGACAACGCCACAGCGGTATTTTCGGGCACCGTCGTCACGCGCGGCCTGGCGTTGGCCAAGGTCGTTGAAATCGGGAACGCCACCGCCATGGGGCGTATTGGCGCCGACCTTTCCTCCACGGTGGAACCCAGTTCGTCGCTGCAGCAAAATTCGCGCAGGCTGGTGCGCAGGCTGGGCGCGAGCGCCTTGGTGCTCGCAAGCGCCCAGACGTTGCTGAACTGGTGGTGGGTCGGTCGCTCGCTGCTGGACAGCCTTTTGGCTGGAATCGCGCTGGCGATGGCTATCCTCCCTGAGGAGATTCCGGTCATCCTCACCGTATTTCTCGCACTGGGCGCGTGGCGTATTTCGAAACAGCGCGTACTGACCCGCCGAGTATCCGCGGTTGAAGCATTGGGCGCCATCACCGTGCTGGCCGTGGACAAGACCGGGACATTGACGCTGAACCACATGGCAGTGGCCGAACTCCGAAGCGCCAATCGGCGCTTCATCGCCGATGGCGCAGCCGACCTGCCCGAAGCCTTTCATGAGCTGGCCGAATTCGCCATGCTGGCCACGCCAGGCGACCCGTTCGATCCGATGGAGAAGGCCATCCAGGAGTTCGGCCACCAATGGCTGGCCGGCACCGAGCACGTGCATGACGATCGCATCCCCGAATTCGAATATGCACTGTCGAGCGAGATTTTGGCGATGACACGGGTATACGCCAGCGTCGACCCGTCGTTGTATTTGCTGGCCACCAAAGGAGCCCCGGAAGCGATTGCCGATCTCTGCCACCTGGACGCTCAGACCATTGAAGTGATCCGGACCGACACTGTGTCGATGGCAGAACGGGGTCTGCGTGTACTCGGCGTAGCACGAGGGCGCTGGACCGGCCGGTCAGAGACACCCGGCGCCCATCCGATCTGGCCGGTGAGCCAGCATGATTTCGACTTCGAATTTCTCGGTCTGGTGGGGCTTGCCGACCCACCTCGCCCCGAAGTGCCGGCCGCCGTTGCCGAATGTCGGGCCGCCGGGGTGCGCCTGATCATGATGACAGGCGACCACCCCGCCACCGCGCTTGCCATTGCGCGTCAAGTGGGCTTGTCTGCAAACCCTGCGATCCTGACCGGCGCCGAGATTGCCGAGCTGGACGACAAGGGCCTGCGCGAAAGGCTACGGGAAACGGACCTGTGCGCGCGATTGCAGCCGACGCACAAGCTACGGCTGGTACAGGTCCTGCGCGACGCGGGAGAGGTGGTGGGAATGACCGGCGATGGCGTCAACGACGCACCGGCGCTTAAAGGCGCGGACGTGGGCATCGCGATGGGTGGGCGCGGCACCGATGTAGCGCGCGAAGCCGCCGCACTGGTGCTGCTCGACGACAGCTTTGCCAGCATCGTAGCTGCCATCCGCCAGGGGCGGCGCATTTTCGACAATATCAGCAATGCTACCCGCTTCGTCTTTGCCGTGCATGTGCCGGTCATCGGTCTGGCGCTCGTACCCGCAGCACTCCAGTGGCCGATCATGCTGTTGCCCGTGCATATTGTTCTGCTCGAGCTGCTCATCGACCCTGCGTGCTC
Organism: Castellaniella sp.; assembly: GCA_035572875.1. Lineage (GTDB taxonomy): Bacteria > Pseudomonadota > Gammaproteobacteria > Burkholderiales > Burkholderiaceae_B > Castellaniella. The sequence goes on from DATNAI010000010.1 coordinate 8,895, forward strand.
GGTCGCTTTCGAGGCCGAGCCGGAAGCAGGCGACGTGATGACCCGCCCGCCACGGGCGCGCGACGCTTCGCCCTTTTCGAAAGCCAACGTGTTTCATGGGGCACTCCAGGGCTTCGGGTTGGCCGTCATCCTGCTCGCCGGTTACGGCATCGCGATCACCTACGGCATCCCCGTGGCGCAAGCCCGCACGGCTGTCTTCGCTTCACTCCTGGTGAGCGTGTTGCTATTGGTTTTGGCAAACCGCAACCCGGCGCGAACCGACACCGGCAACCCATGGGTCGGACGCATGGTCATCGCCGTGGCTTTGATACTGATGTTGATGGCGGGCTTACCCGGCTTGCGCGGAATTATGGGGCTGGCGCCCCCCGAGCCGTCGGAACTGGCGGGAGTTGGCCTGCTGTCAGCATTATGTGCCGCCTGGCTCTCTGTCGCCCGCTGGCCCGTACAGGGGGACCGACGTCTCCCGATGCCGGACCATGATCCGTAGCATGGACCTTTACGAGGCGCTGCCTCGCACTCTGTCGCCCAATTGTCGCCCAATCAGCCCAGGGATCGGGGCACGGAACTTGCTCCGCTTCGGCACAGAATTTGCTCCCTGCAGGCGATGCACCTTACGCCCAGACAATTCTTCCACCTGGCAAAATGCTCGTATCGGGCATGGAGCGACGACTACGCATCCAGCATGGCTGCCGCGATCGCCTTTTATACGGTTTTTTCGATCGCCCCGCTGCTCATCATTGTCATCGCAATCGCCGGCCTCATCTGGGGCCAGGACGCCGTGCGGGGCGAAGTCATCCATCAGATCGGGGGCCTGGTCGGGCCCGACGGCGCACGTGGTCTGCAGGCGCTGATCCACAGCGCCGACAAGCCGGCACAGGGCATTGCGGCTACCGTCGTGAGCGTAGTGATTCTCCTGATTGGCGCCACGCGCGTCTTCGCGGAACTCCAGAGCGCCCTTGACCGCATCTGGGAAGTGCCTGCTGTGCAACGCACCACGGGCCTGTGGCGGATGGTGCGGGCTCGCCTGCTGTCGCTCGGGCTGATCCTGGGGCTGGGATTCCTGCTCCTGGTCTCGCTCGTCGTCAGTGCCGGCCTGGCAGCCGCGGGCCAGTGGGCGACGGGATTCCTCCCCGGCTGGGAGATGGTCCTGCAGGCGCTGAACGCGCTGGTCTCGCTGGGGATCTCGGCGGTGCTGTTCGCCGTCATCTTCAAGTACATGCCGCAGGCCTCGATCGACTGGCGGGATGTCTGGACCGGCTCGATCGTCACTGCGGTTCTTTTCGAGATCGGCAAGGTGTTGATCGGTCTGTACGTGGGCAAAAGCTCGACCATTTCTTCATTGACGGCGGCCGGTTCGCTCGTGGTGGTATTGATCTGGGTGTACTACGCGGCGCAGGTGTTCCTCTTCGGTGCCGAATTCACCTGGTTCTACGCCAATCACTACGGGTCGCGACGCAACACGCCCCCGAAGCCCTCCAGCGGGCCATCCATGGACCGCGAATCGCCGCCGCCCTGGTGACAGTCCCGGCGTCCCGCCCATCCAGCACTTCATCGTCGACGCGGCCCGTCGTCGCCCGCCGCGAAGCACGCGCCTTTGTGCTCTAATCCCCTGCGATTCATGCGCTTCACTCCCCCCTTTTTATTGCCCATAGAAGCCGCCCATGGCCCTTCGCGCCACTATTCATAAAGCTGACCTGCACATCGCCGACAACGACCGCGGCTACTACGGCAGCCACAGTCTCACCGTAGCCCGACACCCCTCCGAGACTGACGAACGCATGATGGTGCGGCTGTTGGCCTACGCACTCTTCACGGACGCGGACGACGCGCTGGAATTCACACGAGGGTTGTCCTCCACCGACGAGCCGGATCTATGGCGCAAGGACCTGACGGGAGCGATCCTGCAATGGGTGGAGACCGGTCTGCCGGACGAACGGCGCGTCCTGAAAGCCTGCGGCAGAGCGGAAGCAGTGATCGTCGTCGCCTACGGGCGTAATGCCGCGCTGTGGTGGCAAGGCGTTCAGGACCACCTGAAACGCGCCGGCAACCTCAGCGTATACGTGCTGGCCGCCGAGGAAACGACGGCGCTGGCCCGGCTGGCATCGCGGAAGATGACGCTGAACGTCAACATACAAGACGCAAGCGCCTGGGTGTCGAGCGAAACGGGAGACACGCAGGTGCAATTGCGGAAACTGCGCTAAAGCGCGGCATTTACTTGCGCGTAGCGCCGTCACCATTTATCGTACGAAAAGTAACAGGCGCAACTGATTCGAGCCTGTCTTCCATGGACATTTTTGCAGGGGCACCATGCGAGCGACCGACTCTCCACCACGAAGCGACAACCGGCGGATCACCAACCCGCTTCACTGGCGTATTCTGGCCACGATCGGCCTGGGTGTCGTCGCCGGCCAGGCTCACGCCTCTGCGTTCCAGCTCGCCGAACAAAACGCAAGCGGCTTGGCCAACGGCTACGCAGGTTCGGCGGCCATCGCCGACAACGCCAGCACCATCTTTTTCAATCCCGCGGGAATGACGCGATTGCCGGGCTTCAACGCGTCGGCCGGCGTCACAGCCATCTCGACGACGTTCAAGTTCAACGACGGCGGCAGCACCGGACCCGGAGGCCTCCCGCTGGGGTCGAACCCCGGGGGTAACGCGGGTGCGGTCCACGCAGTCCCGAACGCCTACTTTTCGTGGCAGCTCAGCCCCAAATGGTTTGTCGGACTGGGCGCGAGCAGCCCCTTCGGCCTGTCGACAAAATACGACGAAAACTGGATCGGCCGCTACCAGTCGACCGAATTCAGCATCCAGACGATCAACATCAACCCTTCGGTCGCTTACCGGGTCAATGACCGGCTTTCGATCGGGGCAGGCGTCAACTGGCAGCGTCTGGAAGCCGACTACCAGCGCAAAATCCCCGCGGGGCCGTCCGACATGAATGCCGAGGCGAAGCTGACAGGGGACGCATGGGGCTGGAACCTCGGGTTGCTCTACCAGCTCACACCCGATACGCGGATCGGCGCCTCGTACCGCTCGGCCCTGGACTACAGCGGATCCGGCACGACGACACTCAGCAACATCCCGGCCCCGATGGCCGGGATGTTACCCTCGAGCGTCGGCAACAGCGTCAGCTTCACACTGCCCGATACGGCCATCTTCAGCGTCGTGCACGATCTCAACAGCAAATGGCAGTTGCTGGGCGATGTGTCCTGGACCGGCTGGAGCCGCCTGCCGTCGCTGGACATCAACAATGGAGTACTGGGCGAAGATCACCTGACACTCAAATTCCGCGATACCTGGCGGCTAGCCCTGGGCGTCAACTACCAATATTCGCCAGGCTGGAAATTCAAGGGGGGCATCAGCTACGATCAGTCGCCGATTCCCGGCAACGCCGTGCGCCCGACTTCCCTGCCCGACAACGACCGGATCTCCGCCTCCATTGGCGCCCAATACCGGCTCAACCCGAACACCACGATCGACGTGGGCTACGCCCGCCTATTCTTCAACCCTGCCATCAACAACAGCACTGATCCCAAAAAAGGTACGGTAAAAGGTGACTGGCAAGCCAATGCGAACCTTCTGGGCGTCCAGATCTCGTATCAGTACTGAGGGGGCCTGTGACAATTCGGGGGAATGCGACTTGACTCCGGAGACCGCGACGGTCAGACTCAAGCCCGGGCGCGAGACCCGGGTTTCATCATCAGGCAGGAGCGTTTCAATGCGAACAGACACAACCGGATCTCGAGAAGCGAATAACCATGGTATCAGTCGCCTCCCGGTCGTGGCGCCCAAAAGGCATGCACTCTCCCGTCGAACTGAGCAATGAACTTAGCAGACCACCCGCGTTGCCGACTCTTTACCGAAGCCGAAGATCTGACGCAGATCACGCCGTACTACGAGGAAGATCGCAACATCATGTGGATGATGTTGCGCGCCGCGCCCAGGCCTTGTTTCAACCCCGAATTGCTCCGGGATATCTCCCAATTGGGCCGCGCCGCCCGGAAATCGGGTCTGCCTATCGACTTCTGGGTGACAGGCTCGACGGTACACCAGGTTTTCAACGTCGGTGGCGACCTGAACCTGTTCGTCTCGCGCATACGTGCGGGTGAACAGGAGGTTTTGCTGTCCTACGCGCGAGCGTGCATCGACGCGATCTACGAGGCCATGACAGGATTCGGAACGGGGGCGATTTCAATCGCGATGGTCGAGGGTACAGCCCTGGGCGGGGGGTTCGAAGCAGCGCTGGCCCATCACTACATTCTGGCCCAACAGAACGTCAGGATGGGCTTCCCGGAAATCGCCTTCAACCTGTTCCCGGGGATGGGTGCCTACTCGCTGGTGGCCCGCAAATCGCACATGAGGCTCGCCGAAGAACTGATCGCCTCAGGAGAGTCCCACACCGCCGAATGGTATCTGGACAAGGGCCTGGTGGATCAGGTCTTCGAAGAAGACGGCGGCTTCTTGGCGACCCGGACCTTCATCGATGTCATCCGGCCAAAGCTGAACGGCATCCGGGGCATGCTCCGGGCCCGGCAGCGTGTCCTGCCCGTCGACCGCGCGGAACTCATGGAAATCACCGAAGACTGGGCGAGAGCCGCCTTCCAGATCGAAGAGAAGGACCTGCTGTACATGGAACGGCTGGTCATGCTGCAGAATCGCCACACGAACAAGATACAGAGCGTGGCCTAGGCCGGGGCACCTGGCCTACACCGAGGCCTCCGGTACGCGTCGCCATGGCGGACCGGCCCCGGGATAGCCACGGGGCCGGGGGCAAGCGACCGTCAGGCCACCAGCCTCAGCTTTCTGCCCTTGCTGTTGAGCCAATCCTCGAATTCCTTGGCGGGCATCGGCAGACCGTACAAATAGCCCTGGATGAAATCCACGCCTTCGTCCCTCAGGAAGTCGGCCTCGCTCTGGGACTCCGCGCCTTCGGCAATGATCGTGAATTTGAGCTGCTTGGCCACGGCAATCATCGACCGTACGAGTGTCTGGGAAATGAGGTTCTCGTCCACGGCGCGGACGAAGCTCTGGTCCAGCTTGATCGCATCGAGCGGCAAGCGCGCCAACTGCGAGAGCGACGAATAGCCGGTGCCGAAATCGTCCAGGTGGACCTGGGCACCGAGCTGACGGAATTGGGCAATGATGGTCTGGGCCGATACCGCATCGTTGATCAGGCAGCTCTCGGTCAACTCGATATCGAGCGGGCACTGAGTGAGGCCTGCTTCACGCAAGGCCTCTGCGAAGTCCTGGACGATCGTCGGGCTGGCCAGCTGACGGGCGGAAAGATTGACTGCGATGCGAAGATTCAGCTTGTTGGCCTGCCACGCGGCAGCCTGCTTGGCGGCGGTCCTCATGACCCAGCGGCCCAGGGGCACGATCAGCCCGGAGTCCTCGGCATAGGAAATGAAATCGCCAGGCAGGACAAGGCCCCGTTCCGGGGAAACCCAGCGCAGCAGCGCCTCCACGCTGCGGACTTCGCCCGTCTCGACGCACAGCTTCGGCTGATAGTAGAGCTGGAGCTGGTCCTCTGCTTCCAGGGCCTTGCGCAGGTTGACATCCAGCCAGATGCACTCGGCGACTTTGCTGTCCATCTCGGAAGAAAAGACGCGGTAGGTGCGCTTTCCGGCATCCTTGGCAACATACAGCGCCGTGTCGGCGCGGCGCAACAACTGATCCACCGTGTCGGCGTGTTCCGGACTGAGGGCGATACCGATGGAACAGCCCGCGTAGATCTCGACGAGCCCCAGGCTGATCGGCGCCTTGAGGCGGTCGATGATCCGCTGGGCCATGTGTTCCAGCAGCGCGACCGACGTGTCGGGGACCAGGACCAGGAAGGCGGCACCGCCCATCCGCGCCACGACGTCGCCGTCGCGCAGGGACCGGCTGATGTTGAGCGCCACTGCCTTGATGAGGTCGTCGCCTATCGTGTGACCGTAATGGTCGTTGACCTGCTTGAAGTCGTCCAGATCAAGGAACAGGACCCCAAAGCGCCTTCCGGCAGCGAGGAATTCAGAGATTTTTTCGTGGATGGCATTGCGATTGGGCAAGCCGGTCAGCGTGTCGATGGTCGCCAGTTCCAGCAGCTTGGCCTGGGCCTTGCGTTCTTCGGTGACGTCGGTGCCCGAACAGACCAGATAACGCTCGTCGGGGCCGCTGCCGCTTTGGACAAACTTGTTTCGCCACTTGATGAGACGCGGGCCGTTCAGGGTATTGATGGTGCGCTCTACTTCGTAGGACACCGAGTTGCGGAAGAACTCGCTGAGGTTGCTGCGCGAGGCGTCGCGCTCGTCCGCCGCCATGAAGGCATGCGCACTCTTCCCGATGACGTCCCTTTCATGGATACCGGTGGCTTCCTCGCACAAACGGTTGAAGCGCAAGATGTTGAAATTGTGATCAATGATGACCACGAGCGAATTGACTTCGGAAATGACCTGCTCGGCAAATTCCAGCCCCTGGGAGAGGTCTTTGGCCACAGCCGGCGTATCCATGTAGTCGGAAGCCGTGCCCGACCACGAATAGGCGCTGTCCTTTTTGCCGACCAGGCTGAGCTTCTGGGGCTCGCCAAAAAGCGTGATGTCGATTTCGGCGTGAGAGGTCACGCCGGAGAAGGCCCGAATGGCGTCGGCCTGCGTCGGCGCCAGTGCGACCGCCAGGTTCGGGATGCCCTCGGTACCCGCCAACTGCAGCGCGTTACTGTCGGCTGACAGCTTCCAGTACGGACTTCGGGTGCCGAAGTAGGCAAAAAGCAACGATTCCATCAGTTCGCCGGACATAACCAGCCCCTTCATTGAATTGCGACGACATGGCCAATCCCATTACGTCACCGGCGGGGCGAAGGTGTCACGGTCGCCAAACCAACAGGCACACTGCCCTCGCGCCGGAGTCTGCTTCAGTATATAGGCGTTCGACCCCATTGACTACAATGAGTATCATCCTATCCCCCATAAGGAGCCCCTTTCCGGCCTCGGAAGGGCTTGCCGCACGACAGGGCGGCCCGCACCCCGGTACGGGACTTGCTCCCGCGTTGCCGGCCCGGTAGCCTACCGGATGAGACCAAGGGAGATATCCCATGACATTGCTGCGCACTTTGCTCATCGCGCTGTCCATGCTCATCGCGTGGCCGGTTTCCGCCAAAATGACGGCGGAACCGGTGACCTGGACGCTGGACGGAACGTCCTTCAAAGGCGTTCTCGTCTACGACAACGCATCACAGGCCGAGCGCCCGGGACTGGTCATGGTGCCGAACTGGTCCGGCATCAACGACATCGCTATCGCCAAGGCCGAGCGCATCGCCGGGCATGATTACGTTATCCTGCTCACCGACATGTACGGCGACCACATACGCCCCAAAAACTCCGGGGAGGCCCAGGCCGCGGTCAAACCGCTTTACGCCGACCGAAACCTGATGCGCGCGCGCATTCGCAAGGCCTTCGAGCAGCTCCAGGCCCAGGCCGCCCACGCGCCCATCGACCGTTCACGGCTGGCCGCCATCGGGTTCTGCTTCGGTGGCGCTGTCGTCCTGGATCTGGCGCGCAGCGGCTCGGACGTCAAGGCTGTCGTTTCCTTTCACGGCGACCTGAGCACCGACAATCCTGCGCTCGCCAAAAACATCAAGGCCAGGGTGCTCGCGATCAACGGCGCCGACGACACCAGCACCATGCCCGGCGTGCCGAAATTCACCGACGAAATGCACCAGGATACGGCGGACTGGCAGTTCGTCGAGATCGGCCACGCCGTACATTGCTTCACCGAAACGGAAGCCACCGCCGCGACAGGCAATTGCCGTTACGACGCCAAGGCCGCTGCCCGCTCGTACCGGATGATGCGCGACTGGCTCGCGGAAAGCTTCGGCAAGGTCGACCGGCACTGAGGCCCGGCCGCGCCCGAACCTACCGCTCCCTGCGCGAGGCACGCGATCTGTCCTGCGGATCCCCGTCCGGCAGGCCGCCCAGCCGGCGGCTCGCCCATAGTGCGAGCAACGTGCAGACCGCCCCCGACAGCAGGTAGAGCCCGACGTACCCGACCCCCAGCTCCGTCGCCAGCCACAGCGCGACTACCGGCGCAAAACCGGCGCCCAGCAACCAGCTCAGATCGGAACTGATGTTGGCCCCGGAATAGCGGAATTCGGCACGAAAACTGGCTGTGACTGCGCCCGCCGCCTGGGCGTGCGAAAAACCCAGCAGGGCGAAGCCGATCAGAATGAAAAGATAGCTTTCGGCACGATTGCCGGACAGCAGCACATCGGTCCAGCCGCTGTAGACCGCGATCAGCGCGGCACAGAGCCCCAGCGTGGAGCGACGGCCCACTCGATCGGCAAGCCGCCCCGACAGCAGCATGCACGGGATGGCGATGGCCGCCCCCACGACCTGGACCAGCAGAAAACCGTCCGGGGATTCGTGGGCATGGAGCAGCGCCCATGAAAGCGTGAACAGCGTCACCAGGTTCAGCAACGCATAACTGGCCAGCGATGCAAACGCTCCCAGGACGACCAGGCGGCCCTGTTCGCGAAAAAGCCGCGCGACGGGCGCCGGCACGAGGTCGCGTTCCTGCAGCGCCTCGATGTACTCGGGGCTGACGACGAGACGCAGACGCGCAAACAGTGCCACCACATTGATCGTAAAGGCGACAAAGAAGGGATAGCGCCATCCCCAGCCCAGAAATTCTTCCGCACCCAGCGCCGACCACAGATACGCGAACAGTGCCGCGGCGACGATGAACCCGATGGGTGCGCCCAACTGGGGAATGGAGGCATACCATCCACGCTGCGGCTGGGGCGCCCTCATGGCGAGCAGCGAAGCGAGCCCGTTCCAGCTTCCTCCGATGGCGAACCCCTGGGCCAACCGCAGCAGCACAAGCGCGACGATGGCGGCCCCGCCCATCAGGGCATAAGCGGGGACGAAGGCGATGCCGACCGTGGCTGAACCGGACAGGAAAAGCGCGGCGGTGAGCTGGACCGTGCGGCCGAACCGCCGCTGTGCCCACATGAAGAACAACGAACCCAGCGGCTGCGCGATGAATCCCAGCGCAAAGATGACGAAGCCGTAGAGCATCCCGCGGGTCTCATCGACGAACGGGAAAAAGACGTGCGGAAACACCAGCGCGCAGGCAATCCCGAACACGAAGAGATCGAAGAAGGCGACCGTGCGGCCGATCAACACGCCGACCACAATGTCCCGGGCGGTGACTTCCAGCGAGCGGGCGGAAGGATCGGGTTCCAAGGCGGAAGGACCGACTGACGGGGCGTGACTGTGCGACATGTCAATTTCCCTATTGCGGAGTCAAGAGTTATTCTAAATACGATTTCAGCGAATACCCAAGGGGACTTTGGGCGATCTTCCTGAGTCGGACGCGCACGCCGGGGGGGATGCAGCGATCGGGCCGAATCGTCGCCCGGAGCCTCTGCTACCGAGAAGTCCCATGTCGAAGAGACTGCTTCAAGGTGTGTCGTTCCTCCCCGTGCTGCTGCTTGGCGGATGCAGCCTGGTGCTGTTGCACCCTGCGGGCTACGTGGCCCGGCAACAAAGCGATGTCATGGTCACCACGACGATCATCATCGCGTCCATCATCATCCCCGTGCTCATTGCCGTCGCGGTCGTGGCTTGGCGCTACCGCGCCTCCAACACTCAGGCGCGCTACGAACCCGAGTGGGATCACTCCCCACAGATCGAGCTATTGGTCTGGGCCTGGCCGATGCTCGTCATCATCGCCGTCGGGGCGGTGAGCTGGATCGGCACCCACCGGCTCGATCCCTATCGCCCGTTGACGCACGTAACCCGCGACAAGCCGGTTCCCGCCGGGGTGAAGCCTCTGGAGATCGAGGTGGTGTCGCTGCCCTGGAAGTGGCTGTTCCTCTACCCCCAGTACGGCGTCGCCACCGTCAACGAACTGGCCGCCCCCGTCGATCGCCCCATCGCGTTCAAGCTGACCGCCGCGCAATTCATGAATTCGTTCTTCATCCCGACACTGGCCGGACAGATCTACACCATGCCGGGAATGCAGACCCGGCTCAATGCGGTGATCAATCTCCCCGGCCGCTACCAGGGGTTCTCCGCCAACTACAGCGGCGCGGGCTTCACCGACATGCGTTTCCTTTTCCAGGGCCTGGAGCAACCGGCCTTCGAGCAGTGGATCCGCACGGTGCGCGCCTCGACCGCCCAACTGGATCGCGCCGCCTATGAGGGCCTGAAGCGGCCCAGCCGGGCGGAGCCCGTGCATTACTACGCGCGCTTCATGCCCGATTTGTACACGCGCATCCTCCACGGGTGCGCCGACCCGGGACAGAAATGTCCGGTCCCGGAGCAAAAGCCAATGGCGCACATCGCGCGGCGCTGATCGGTTCAAACGGAACGCAAGCCATGTTGCCTGATCAATCGGTTCCCTGGAATTCCCTGTTCGGACGTCTTTCGCTCTCGGTGCTGCCGCT
>DATNAI010000011.1:0-2261 GCA_035572875.1 Castellaniella sp.
CGCCCTTCCTGCAACGCATGAAGGACGCCAAGCCGGATGCGGCCTTCTTCTTCGTGCCGCCTGGCAGTTCCATGGTGGCGCTGCTCAAGCAGTTCCGCGAGATGGGTCTTGAAAAGGCCGGCATCAAGGAACTGGGCACAGGCGACATGACGGACGAGGATTCGCTGGCCGCCATGGGGGATTCGGCGCTGGGCATGATCACGGCCTTCCACTATTCGGAAAACCACGATTCGCCCGAGAACAAGAAATTCGTGGCGGCTTACAAAAAGGCCTACCCCAAGGATCGTCCCAACTTCATGTCCGTGGGTGGCTACGACGGCATGCACCTGATCTATCAGGCGCTGGAAAAGACGAAGGGCGACGCCAGTGCCGACGCCTTCATGAAAGCCGTGAAGGGCATGAAATGGGAAAGCCCGCGCGGGCCGGTGCAGATCGATCCGCAAACGCGCGACATCATCCAGAACGAGTACATCCGCAAGCTGGAGAAGGTGGACGGCGTGGCGCAGAACGTGGAGTTCTTCACGTTCAAGGACGTCAAGGATCCGGGCAAGTAATCGGTCGACCGAAGCCCACGGGGGCGCGCGATTCGTGATTCACGGATCGCGCGCCTTCTTCATTTCGGGGCCTCGGTGTAGAGTTCCAGCATCAGGCCGCGCAGCCACCGGTTGGCGGGATCCCCATCGTAGCGGGGGCTCCAGTGGACGCTCACGTCGAGTTCCCGCATGGGGAAATCCGCGTCGATGACGGCGAATCGCCGGTGCGGTGCAAAGGATGACAACGCGACGTTGCGCGGCATGATGACCGCCAGGTCGGTCGCTTCGATAATGGCGGGCAGCGCCATGAAATGTTCGGTGGTCAGCCGGACTCGATCCCCCAGTTGCAAGGCTTCCAGCGCGGTGTGAGTGTAGGCATGCGTGCGGACCGTGATGAATTCCAATGCCCGGATGTCGGCGGCGCGCGCGATGCCTTGGGGGCGGGCCCGGCTGAAGGGATGTCCGTCGCGCATCAGGATGGCGTAGCGGTCCTGAAACAGGGTCGCTGAACGCATGCCTCTCAGGTTGGGCAGGAAGCCGACGGCGAGGTCCACGCGACCCTGATCCATGGCCAGCGCGAGTTCGGCCATTCCCGGATGCAGGGTCTCGATGCGGGTATGCGGGGCGCGCAGCCTGAGGGCTGTGATGAATTGCGGCAGGAACCGGCCCTCGCCGATATCCGTCATGTAGAGTCGAAAGACGCGTTCGGCCTTTGCGGGATCGAAACCCGCGGAATCGACGACCGCGCGCTCCAGCGCGTGCAAGGCTGCGTGGATGGCTGGCGCCATGCGCTCGGCGCGGGGCGTGGGGCGAACGCCGCCTCCGGCACGCACGAACAGCGGATCGCTCAGGGCCGTGCGCAATCGGGTGAGGCCCTGGCTCACGGCGGGCTGGGTGAGCCCGAGGGTATCGGCGGCTTGGGTCACGCTGCGCGCGGCGTAGATGAAATCGAAGAGTCGCAGCAGGTTCAGGTCCAATGCTTTGATATTCATTATTCTAATGTCGGATATCTAAAATATTTTATTGATTTATATCATGGATCCCATCAATATTGGGAAAGCGATTCCTGTGCTTCGGATCGGTCAGGCGGACAGGCGGGTGACCGGCCGAGAGGCAACCCCGGAGCACCGTTGAACATCAAAAAGATGGCCCACGACAGGGCCCGGAGGACGACATGGAGCAGGGCGCGGTGCGCGAACGCGTGCGTGAAGGCGATGTGGCGATGCAGGTGCCGGTTCGCCAGGCGGTGACGGACTTGCTGCGCGAGTTCGGCATGACGACGTTGTTCGGCAACCCGGGTTCGACGGAACTGGGCTTCTTCCTCGATTTTCCGGAGGACTTCCGCTATGTGCTGGGCCTGCAGGAGTCCGTGGTGGTGGGCATGGCCGACGGCTACGCCCAGGCGACTCATAATGCCGCGTTCGTCAATCTGCACGCGGCCGTGGGCGTCGGGCACGCCATGGGGGCGATCTTCACCGCTTATCGCAATCGCACGCCGCTGATCATCACGGCCGGACAGCAGTCCCGCGCGATCCTGCCCTTCGAGCCCTTCCTGTTCTCCAGCCAGGCGACGGAGCTGCCCAAGCCCTACGTCAAGTGGAGTGTGGAGCCGGCGCGCGCCGAGGATGTCCCGCTCGCGATTGCGCGGGCGTATTACATGGCCATGCAGCCTCCCTGCGGGCCGGTGCTGGTGTCGGTACCCGCCGACGACTGGGGCAAGCTCTGCAC
>DATNAI010000012.1:0-6931 GCA_035572875.1 Castellaniella sp.
TGGACGATCAGCATGATGAATCAGGGTTGAGGAAAACGGCCGGCCAGACAGTTGCGCCAGTGCCAAAACTGCTTATTTTACCTGCGATTTCCGGGACGGCAGCCGGACGGACCTCGTCGGGCGAGTCCATCACGCATCCACAATACGCACGCGTCCGCGCTGGACCACGATCCAGACATCGCCATGCCGCAACCGCACGTTGCGGTCGTGGCCCAGTGCGTGGACGCCCCGCAACTGGCGCAACCAGGACTGCAGGCGGGCATCCGTCGGCATGCGCAGGCCCAGTTGCCGCAGCCAGTAGCGCAGAAGGAGCCCTTGGCGGACGGCGGGCAGCGCTCGCCACGCCGCCAGAGAGAAGCTGCGGTCATCGGCGTCGGGATCCAGCGCGGTCCAATCCCGGGCCGACGCCTCGGCGTGCCACGACGCCAGTTCACGCGCCTGTCGCGCATGCCGCGCCAGCGTCCGGCGCCAAGCTGGCCAGCGAGCGTCGAGCAGCGGCGCCAACTGGGTACGGACGGTTCCGCGGGCGTAACGGACGTCGCCATTGCTGGGATCCCGCACGGGCCGCCAGCCCGTGATGAGAGCGAAGCGCTCGGCACAGGCCAAAATCCGGCTCCGAGGCTCATCCAGCCAGGGGCGATGATAGGCCAGGCCATCCCGCTGAACCACGGGCGCCATGGCGGACAACCCCTCGGGTCCGGCGCCCCGCAACAAGCGCAGCAGGACCGTCTCAGCCTGGTCATCCAAATGGTGGGCCAGCAGCACGTGGCGAACACCGGCCAGCGATGCCAGTTCGGCCAACGCCTCGTAGCGCGTCTCGCGCGCGGCCGCTTCTACGCCCCGCCCGCGAATATCGATCCGGACGCGGCGGCTGTGGCAGGAGACCTGGAGCAACGCGGCCAGGCGATGCGCCTGGGCAAGCCAGGCGTCCGCGCCCGCCTGCAACCCGTGATGGATGTGGAAACAGTGGATCGCCCAGCCCCGGTCGCGCGCCATGCATGCCGCATGCAGCGCCAGCATGGCGGAGTCCGGCCCTGCGCTGAGCGCCACGCCGACCGCAGTGCCGGGCGGCAAAGGTCCCAGCCCATCGCCCAGATCCTGCAGCAGTCTGGGGTCACATGCTGAAGCGATATCGAAGGAAACCACGGCTGCGTCCGAACGAAGGGCGATGAACGAAGGGCGATCTACCCCGCCTGGCGAATCTGTGTCGTTGGAGCCCGGATATCAGCGAGACTCGGTGTAGCGCCCATACGACGCGATCCGCGCGCGGCGACGGCGCAGCAGCTCGTCGGGTTCCAGGCCGGAGAGCTCGCGCAGGGCGTCGGCGAGCGCACGGTGCAACTGGCGCGCCATCGTGGAGGGGTCTCGATGTGCGCCTCCGACGGGCTCATTGACGACGCGATCGATCAGACCGAGTTCTTTGAGTCTGGGCGCCGTGATGGCCAGCGCCTCGGCGGCGATGGAGGCCTTGTCGGCACTGCGCCACAGAATGGAAGCGCAGCCTTCGGGGGAAATCACCGAATAGGTTGCGTACTGCAGCATCATGACCGTGTCGGCCACGGCAATGGCCAGCGCACCGCCCGAGCCGCCCTCGCCGATGATGGTTGTGATGATGGGGACACGCAGTCCCGCCATGGCGAACAGATTGTGGCCAATGGCCTCGGACTGGCCGCGTTCCTCGGCCCCCACCCCCGGATAGGCGCCCGGGGTGTCGACGAAAGTGAAGACCGGAAGCTGGAATTTCTCCGCCAGCTTCATCAGGCGCAGGGCCTTTCGATAGCCCTCCGGCAACGGCATGCCGAAGTTGCGCATGGCGCGTTCCTTGGTGTCGCGGCCCTTCTGGTGCCCGATCACCATGCACGCCGTGCCGTTGAAGCGCGCGAGCCCGCCCACGATGGACTGGTCATCGGCGTACATCCGGTCGCCGTGCAGCTCGTGGAAATCGCTGAACACGGCATCCACATAATCCATGGTGTAGGGGCGCTGCGGATGGCGCGCGACCTGGGCCGTCTGCCAGGGGGTGAGCTTGGCATAGAGGCTCTTGGCCAGGGACTGGCTCTTCTGCTGCAAGCGTCCGACTTCCTCGGAGATGTCCACCGCTGAATCGGTCTGGACATAACGCAGCTCCTCGATCTTCTGGTCGAGCTCTGCCAGAGGTTGTTCGAATTCTAGAAAGGTATTTCGCATGTGTGCGGGAATTCCAGTGGAAAAATCAATATTCGACGGCCGCTGAATCCATGCTGCGCCACAAGTACCAGCTCGCCACCGTGCGCCATGGGGCCCAGGCCTGTGAGACCTCGCGTGCTTCGAAACGCGAGACAGGCTCATCGCTGAAATAATGATGCGAAATCGCCTTCAACAGCGCCGTATCGTCCAACGGCAGCACGTCGGGCCGCCCGAGGAAGAAGATCAGGAACATTTCCGCGGTCCAGCGGCCCACCCCGCGGATCTCGCACAACCGCGACACGACGGCTGCGTCTTCCTGATTGTGCCACCAAGCCGCGTCCATGCGCTCGGGCACCGTGAAGAACGCCACCGCATCTCGCAGGTACTGAGCCTTTCGCAAAGACAGTCCCAACGCGCGGAGGTCCGCCTCGGAAAATTGGCTGATACAGTCCGGCCGCATGTCCTCGCCACAGGCCTGCACCAGGCGAGCCCATAGCGTGCGCCCCAGTTTCAGCGAAATCTGCTGGCCGACGATGATGCGGCTGAGTGTCTGGAACGGACTATGACAGGCGCCCATGCTTTCATGGCCATAGACCGGAATGAGCCGGCGCATGATACGGTCGCGCTGGATCAGGAAATCGCAGGCCTGGGACCAATACGCAGGCCGCGCCAATGCCTGTTCGGGCCTTTGAGCGTCCACGGCTACACCCGCCGCCACCGAGTGGCACCGCCCTGGACATCGGCCAGTTCGATTCCCTGATGCTTGAGCTCGTCCCTGATCTGATCGGCGCGCACGAAGTCACGGGCGTCCTTGGCCCGAGTGCGTTCGGCCACCAGGGCATCGATCGCCTGAGACGACAGCGCGGCCGCATCGGCCTGAGCGCCTTCGGCCAGAAAGCGCGTGGGCGACTGCAGGTAGGCCATGGGATCGCACTGGAGCAGGCCCAGGATGCCGGCCAGCGCCCGCATCAGGCCGCTGGCCTGTCGGTCGGACTCGCGATTGGCCTGACCGGCCAGGTCGAACAGCACGGCCACGGCCCCCGCGGTGTTGAAATCGTCGTCCATGGCCGCCCGGAACGCCTGTGCCGCCGGCACCGCCCAGTCGATGGAGACAGGGTCGGCCGGCACGTTCACCAACGTCTGATACAGGCGATCCAGCGCATGCTGGGCATCGCGCAGATTGTCGGGCGCGTAATTCTGCATGCTGCGGTAATGGCTGCGCACCAGGAAGAACCGCAGCATCTCGGCTTCGCGAGGATTCGCAGCGTAGTCCGCCTGTGCGTCGTCCTGACCCGCCTGGGCCACCGTGTCGCGGATGCGGCGGAAATTGCCCAGGGACTTGGACATCTTTTCGGCGTCCACCATCATGGGGCCGCAATGCATCCAGGTCGTGGCCAGCGTGCCGCCAAACGCGCCTTCGCTCTGGGCGATCTCGTTTTCGTGGTGCGGGAATTTCAGGTCCGGCCCCCCGCCGTGGATGTCCAGCGGCATGCCCAGCAGGCTGTGGCTCATGGCGGAGCATTCGATGTGCCACCCCGGGCGGCCCGGGCCATACGGGGAATCCCAACGAGTATCGGGCGGCTCATCCGGCTTGGCCGACTTCCAGAGTACGAAATCCAGCGGATCCTGCTTGCCGGCCGATACGGCGACCCGTTCGCCGGCACGCAGGTCGTCCAGCGACTTGCCCGAGAGCTTTCCGTAACCCGGAAATTTGCGCACCGAGAAATTGACGTCCCCATCGGCTCCCCGATAGGCCAGCCCCTTGGACTCCAGGACGCCGATGATGTCCAGCATGCCCGCCACGTGTTCGGTCGCGCGCGGCTCGAAATCGGGAGGCTGCACCCCCAGGGCGCGTTCATCGGCGTGCATGGCCGAAATGAAAAAATCGGTCAGTTCGCGGATCGACAGGGACCGCTCGACGGCACGGCGGATGATCTTGTCGTCGATGTCGGTGATGTTGCGCACGTACTGCACCCGATAGCCGGACGCCCGCAACCAGCGCTGCACCACGTCGAAGCTCACCAACATGCGCGCATGGCCCAGGTGGCAGAAGTCGTAAACCGTCATGCCGCACACGTACATGCGCACCACACCGGGTCGGGCCGTCTTGAGCGGGGTCTTCTGGCGCGTGAGCGTATTGTGGACGTGCAGCATGGTGGGGTGGAAAAGTGCAAACGAACCCCATGTACCGCACGCATGCGGCGACCTACGGGGATGTAAAATGAGCCCCCAAGTATACTGCCCTCCGACTCAAACCCAGAACCCCATAGGCGTGTCGTGATTCGTCTTTCGCTCACCTTGGCAACCTTGTGTGCCTGCCTGGCGGCCACGCCGGCGCTCAGCGCCGAGACGCACGTCGGAGGCGGTCCGGCGGCATCCGCGGCCCAGCCATCCACCGGGACGGGACTGACCTACGACGCCCAGACAGGGACCTTCACGGAGCCCCAAGCGCCCGAGGGCGGCTGGGAGGCCTTCGCGAACCTGCTCAAAAAGATCACGCCTTCGGTCGACACCGGCGTCCCCTTCACGCCGGCCCAGGTGACTGCCCGTATCGCGGCACTGATAGACGCCGGAAATCCGCGGGCGGCGATGACCCTGATCGAGCAGCGCACGCAGGCACGTGCCCGGTCCGGTGCCATCGGCACGGACGTGCAGCTCGAATACCAGCGCGGCCGCGCACTCGACGCGCTGGGCGAACACGACCAGGCTCTGGCGGTCTGGCGCCAGATGACGACCGATTTCCCGGAGCTCCCCGAGCCCTGGAATGCACTGGCGATCGAGTATGCTCGCCGCGGTTCGCTCGAACAGGCCCGCGATGCACTGAATATGGCGCTGGTCTCGGTGCCGAATTTCGCGCCGGCTCTGGAAAACCTGGGCCGCGTGCAGATGCAGCTGGCCCAGGAATCCTTCGCCCGCGCCCGCGCCGCCCGCCCCGGGCAACCGGCCGCCGCGCCCGCTCCGGTTCCCGCGACCGTTCCTGCAAAAGGCGGCACGAAACCCCAACCTGCGGCACAATGACGGTTTTTGCAGGCGCATATGGTTATGACTTTTCCGCGTATCCTGCTTGGCTGGATGCGTCTTTTCGGCCTGGGCTGCGCCCTGGTTCTCGCCAGTCCTCCGGCGGGCGCCGCGTCCGCTCCCCTCACTCCCACTCAAGGCACATCCATGAGCTCTCATCCGCACGTCAAACTGCACACCAACAAGGGCGACATGCTCATTGAACTGGATGCCGAAAAGGCACCCAAGACCGTCGAAAACTTCCTGTCCTACGTGAAGGAAGGGTTCTACGACGGCACGATCTTCCACCGTGTGATCAACAACTTCATGATCCAGGGCGGCGGATTCGAACCCGGCATGAAGCAAAAGCAGACCCATGCGCCGATCGAAAACGAAGCCAACAACGGGCTGAAGAACGATCGCTACACACTGGCCATGGCGCGCACCGCCGACCCGCATTCGGCCACTGCGCAATTCTTCATCAATGTGGCCGACAATGACTTCCTGAATTTCACGGCGCCGACCTCGAACGGATGGGGCTACGCCGTATTCGGGCGCGTGATCGAAGGCACGGACGTGGTCGACGAAATCAAGAAAGTGAAGACCGGCAACAAGGGCTTCCATCAGGACGTGCCGGTCGAAGACGTGATCATCGAAAGCGCCACGCTGGTTGAATAAGATCGGCATCCGGGGCACCGTCTGGATCGCCTCGGACATCCACCTGGGCGACAGCGTTCCACATACGGCCGGGGCCTTCTACACATTCCTGGCGTGGGCGCGCCGGGACGCCGATGCACTCATCCTGTGCGGCGATATTTTCGACGCCTGGATCGGCGACGATCACGCGCTCAGACAGCCTCCTCCGTGGCTGGCCGAAGCCATCACGCAGTTGCGCACCACAGCCCAGGCCATCCCGCTCTGGCTGGTACACGGCAACCGCGACTTTCTCATGGGTCCGGCGCTCGCCCGTGCGCTGGGGGCCCGGCTGCTGGACACGCCCGCAGTCCTGGGCACCGATGCAGGCGACATCCTGATCGCCCACGGCGACGAATACTGCGTGGACGATATCCATTACCAGCGGTTCCGCCGCATTGTGCATACACCGTGGATCCAGTCCTTGTTCCTGGCCCTGCCGCTGGGCCTGCGCCGGGCCATTGCCCGGGGCGCCCGCGCCCGCAGCCGGCGGGCGCGCGGCCGCAAGACCATGAAGATCATGGACGTACAGCCCCAAGCCATCGAACGAGTCCTGGGCGAGGCCGGATGCACCCAGATGATCCACGGCCACACGCATCGCCCCGCCCTGCACGAAATGTCGGTCGCCGGACACCCCGCGCGGCGCTATGTGCTTCCAGACTGGGACTTCGATCAGGCAGATCCCGCGCGGGGCGGCTGGATCGAAGTGGACGCGCAGGGCATCAGGCCAGTTGCTCGAGTTCCGCTTCAGGGTCCGCAGGATTGATCCGCTCGATCTGGACGGCGGCAATGCGGCGGCCTTCCAGCGCGGCGACGGTGAATCGAAAGCCATCGTAATCATGCGTGAGCTCGCAGAAGTCGCCCACCTCGGGCAGCCGGCCGAACCGGCTGAGCAGATAGCCCGCGATGGTGGAGTATTCCTCACGATCGTCCACCAGCCCGTCGGTGTGCAGCATCTGCTCCAGATGGTGCAGATCGGCCGCACCATCCACGCGCCAGCGGCCCTTGCCCTGGACGATGATGTCCGGCGCCTCGTCCTCGTCGGGGAACTCGCCGGCGATGGCCTCGAAGATAT
>DATNAI010000013.1:0-5762 GCA_035572875.1 Castellaniella sp.
ACGGGATACAGGCGGCCGGACACCTGAATCACGGGGGCCGGCTGGCCTCCGGAGCCAAAATGGCGCGCAAAACGGTCTGCATCGATCGTGGCCGACGTGATGACGAGCTTCAGGTCCCGGCGGCGCACCAGCAAGCGCTTCAGGAATCCCAGTAGAAAATCGATGTTCAGGCTGCGCTCATGTGCCTCGTCGATGATGAGTGTGTCATACCGGCGCAACAGCGGGTCGCGTTGGGTTTCTGCCAGCAGAATCCCGTCGGTCATGAGCTTGATCGCCGTTGACGGCCCGGCCCGTTCGCTGAAACGGATCTGGTATCCGACCCAGTCGCCCAGCTCCGTGTGCAATTCCTCGGCCACCCGTTGGGCCACCGACGTCGCCGCCAGCCGGCGCGGCTGCGTATGCCCGATCATGCCGGCTCGGCCGCGTCCCAGCTCCAGGCAGATCTTGGGCAACTGGGTGGTCTTGCCGGATCCCGTCTCGCCACAAACGATCACCACCGGATGCGCCGCAATGGCACGGGCAATCTCCTGGCGGCAGGCGCTGACAGGCAGTTCCTCGGGGTAACTGGTGGGCGGCAACGGTCTGTCCCTGGCACCCGCGGGTATGGCCGTCCGGCGGGATTCAGGCTGTGGCGTCTGCAACAAAGCGGCAAATTCCTGCTTGAATTGGAAAATTGGAGAGAATCGATCATTATAATTTCGGAGTCGCGCAAATCCCATTGCCCTGCCCGCCATGAGCTCCGAAGAGACCGATACCTATTCCGCACAGGATGCCCCAGAGTTCGCGCCCGCACAGTTCGTGCGCTGGTTCCGCGAGGTGGCGCCCTATGTGCACGATTTTCGTGGCAAGACCTTCGTCGTCGCCTTCGGCGGTGAACTCATCCAGGATGGCGGACTCGAAGACCTGGTCGCCGACCTGTCGCTGCTCTCAGCCCTTGGCATCAAACTGGTGCTGGTGCACGGCTCGCGCCCGCAGGTGAACGAACAATTGCGCCTGAAAGGCTACGTCACGCAGCAGTTCGGGCGTGGCACGGAACCGACCAGCGCCGAAGCGCTGGAGTGCGCGAAGGAAGCAGCCGGCGAGATCCGGCTCGACATCGAGGCCGCATTCAGCCAGGGCCTGCCGAATACGCCCATGTCCCATGCGAAGATCCGCGTCATATCCGGCAATTTCGTCACCGCGCGCCCCGTGGGAGTCATTGACGGCGTGGACTACAAGCGCGCCGGGACGGTCCGCAAGCTGGACGTGGACGCCATGCACAGCATCATCAGCCAAGGCGCCATCGTGCTGCTCTCGCCACTTGGCTTCTCGCCCACCGGAGAGGCCTTCAATCTGGCCATGGAGGACCTGGCGACCAACGCCGCGGTGGCGCTGCGCGCGGAGAAGCTCATTTTCCTGACGCAGAACAAGACAGTCACCGAGACAGACGGCTCCGTCGACACGGAACTCGCCCGCGACGACGCCGATGAACTGCTGGCGCAACACATATTGGACGAGGATACTTCGGCCTTCCTGGGCCACGCCTCGCTTGCAGTCAAGCGTGGCGTGGCCCGCGCGCATCTGGTGCCCTACACGCTGGATGGCAGCATCCTGCTGGAGATCTTCACCCACGACGGTGTAGGAACCATGGTGGTGGAAGACACGCTGGAGGATCTGCGTCCGGCGATGGCCGATGACGTCGGTGCCATCGTGCAGCTCATCGAACCACTGGAAGCCGACGGCACGCTGGTACCACGCGGGCGGGCGGTCATCGAGCGCGAGGTGGAAAAATTCACCGTGCTCGAGCATGACGGGGTGATCTACGGCTGCGTGTCGGTGATTCCCTATCCGAACGAGGGCATGGCGGAGATGGCCTGCCTCATCGTGCACCCGGAATGGCAAGGCGTGGGCGACGGCGAAAAGCTGCTGCGCCATGCCGAGGCCAGCGCTCGAGCGCTGGGCGCGCGGCGGCTCTTCGTGCTGACGACCCGGACCTCCCACTGGTTCCTGAAGCGCGGCTTCGTACAGGGCGGGATCTCCGATCTGCCGCACGAAAAGGCCGCGCACTACAATCGATCTCGCAACAGCCTGGTCTTCATCAAGCGGCTATGAAAATTCTGATCACGGGGGGCGCGGGTTTCATCGGCTCAGCGCTCATCCGGCATCTGATCGCGCACACGAATCACAGCGTGGTGAACGTGGATGCGCTTACCTACGCCGGCAATCTGGAATCGCTGGCACCCGTGCTGCACGATCCGCGCCACGCATTCGAGCAGGTCGACATCCGCGACGGCGCGGCGCTGGCGCGCGTCTTTGCCCACCACCAGCCGCACGCCGTCATGCATCTGGCGGCGGAATCCCATGTGGATCGCTCCATCGATGGCCCGGCGCCTTTCATCCAGACCAACGTGGTGGGAACATGGACGCTGCTGGAAGCGACGCGCCAGTACTGGCTGTCCCTGGATGCCTCCGGCAAAAAGCATTTCCGCTTCCACCACGTCTCCACCGACGAGGTGTACGGCGATCTGGACGACACCACGGACCTTTTCACCGAGACCACGCCGTACGCCCCCAGTTCGCCCTATTCCGCCACCAAGGCGGCCTCCGATCATCTGGTCCGCGCCTGGCACCGCACCTACGGCTTGCCCACGCTGATCACGAACTGTTCCAACAATTACGGGCCCTATCACTTCCCGGAAAAGCTGATCCCGCTGATGATACTCAACGCGCTGGACGGCCGGTCGCTGCCGGTTTACGGGGCAGGCCACCAGATACGCGACTGGCTCTACGTCGAGGACCACGCGCGTGCCCTGCAGCGGGTTCTCGAGGCTGGCAGCCCAGGGGAGACCTACAACATCGGCGGACACAACGAGCAGCGCAACATCGACGTGGTCCTGGCGATCTGCGATCTGCTCGAAGAATTGGCGCCTGACCATCCGCCCGGCGTCGAGCATTTCGCGGACCTCGTCACCCATGTGGCGGACCGCCCGGGACACGACAAACGCTACGCGATCGACGCCGGGAAAATCAGCCGCGAGCTGGGGTGGACACCGCGAGAAACCTTCGCCAGTGGACTGCGCAAGACCGTGCAATGGTATCTGGAGCACCGCGACTGGTGCGAGCGGGTACAGGACGGCAGCTACCGCCGTGAGCGGCTGGGCCTGGACGATTCGTCCAGCGGCCTCTCCCCCAACAAAGCTCCACGACCATGACACCCTCACGCCGGCCCCGAATTCTGGTCACCGGCGCCCAGGGTCAGCTCGGCCACGCGCTGCGGGCGCTGGCGCCGCACGCCGACGCGGATTTCAGGTTCACGTCGCGGGCCGAACTGGACGTCACACAGGAAAGCGCCATCAGCCGCTGGCTGGACGCGCACGCTATCGACAGCCTGATCAATGCGGCCGCCTACACCGCCGTGGATCGCGCATCGTCGCAGCCTGACCAGGCCATGGCGGTGAACGCTCGGGCACCGGTACTGCTGGCGCACGCCTGTGCCGACCGGGGAATCCGGCTCTTTCATGTATCCACAGACTACGTGTTCGACGGTGCCCGCGATCGCCCCTATCGGGAAGACGACGCCACTGCGCCGCTGAACACCTACGGCCGCAGCAAACAGGCGGGAGAACGGGGCGTCCTGAGCGCCTGCCCGGCGGCGGTCGTCGTGCGCACCAGCTGGGTCTTCAGCGCACGGGGCGCGAATTTCGTGCGCACGGTGCTGCGGCTCGCACAGGATCACCCCGTGCTTCGAGTGGTAGCGGACCAGACCGGCGGTCCGACCTGGACGGGGCACCTGGCGGCCGTGTTGCGAGACCTGGCGGTACGGCCGGCCACTGAAGTCCCCGGCGGGCTCTATCATTTCAGCGGACAGCCCTGGGTGAGCTGGTACGAATTCGCGCAGGAGATCTTCGCGCGGGCCCATGCGCTCGGCCTGGTGGTGCGGATCCCCACACTGCAGGCCATTGCTTCGACCGAATGGGCGAACGCGGAGCCGAGGCCCGCCAACAGCCGGCTCGATTGCGGCAAGCTGGCAGCACTGCTGGGGCCGCTGGAGCGGGATTGGCGCTCCGGTCTGGGACGGGTACTGGCCGACCCGGAGTTTCGGCGGGGACTGCACGGCTGAGCGGTCCGCGCAGGGCCGCGATGTTTCAGCCGCGCGGTTCCGGCGGCTCGCCGCGCGCCATACGTTCGGTGTTTGATACCCCCATGTGGCGCACGTCGTCACCGCGAACCATGTAGATGACGCGCTCCGCCATGTTCTTGGCATGATCACCGATGCGCTCCAGCGCCCGCGCGATGAAAATCAGGTCGATGGAATGCGAAATCGTGCGCGGATCCTCGATCATGTAGGTGATCATGTGGCGCAGCGAGGCCTTCCATTCCTTGTCCACGTCCTTGTCGCTGCGCACGACCTCGGCAGCCGCCACCGGGTCCTCGCGCGCAAACGCATCCAGAGCCGCGCGGATCATGCTCGCCACGGCATCGGCCATGTGATGCAATTCGACGACCGGTTCATAGGAAGAATCTTCCTCGTGCAGTCGGCGGGCGACCTTGGCAATCTTTTCGGCCTCGTCACCGCACCGCTCCATGTCCGTGAGCATCTTCGAAATCGACAACAACAGGCGCAGGTCGACAGCCGTAGGCTGATTGCGTGCGATCAACTGCCCGATGCGCTCGTCGATGTCCACCTCGAACTGGTTTACCTGGCGTTCGTGCTCGCGCACGCGATCCACGAGCTGGAGCTCGCCCTCGGACAGGGCCCGGCTGCCGTCGAGCACCATGGATTCCACCAGGCCGCCCATCTGCAGGAACATCGATCGTGTCGTTTCCAGCTCGGCGTGAAATTGTTTGTTGGTGTGTTCGAGCATGATCGACCCCCTTATCTTCCTGCGGATGCATCCAGACGATCGCAAAGGGTAGCACCGTGCCACCCGCTTGTGAAGAACAGCATAGCAGGCCCATGTGACCGGCTCATGACAGCCACCGCCGTCCGCGGCAACGGCGGCCCGTCCGGAGTCAGTCCTGGAGTTCCAGCCGAGAGACACCGTCCTGGCCCGCCACCAATGCCACGTGCGCCCCCGAGATGGCAAACAAACCGCAGCACACCACCCCCGGGATATTGTTGAGCACCGCCTCGAACTCCGCAGGGTGATCGTAGTGCAAGCCCGCCACATCCAGGATCTGGTTACCGTTGTCCGTCGTGAAATCCGCCCGCAGCCGGGGCTGACCGCCCAGCGAACGGATCTGTCGGGCAACCGCCTCGCGAGCCAGCGGGATGACCTCGACCGGCAACGGAAAGCGCCCCAGTTGCCGCACGAGCTTGGATTCATCGACGATGCAGACGAACCGGTCGGCGACCGAAGCCACGATCTTCTCGCGAGTGAGTGCTCCGCCGCCGCCCTTCACCATGTTCAGTTCGTGATCGATCTCGTCGGCGCCGTCCACGTACAAGGCCAGGCTGGCGACCTCGTTCAGATCCAGCACCCGGATGCCGGCCGCCTGTAGCCGCAGCGTGCTGCGTTCGGAGCTGGACACCGCTGCGGCAAAATCCCCGCGATGGGCGGCCAGCAGATCGATGAACCGATCCACCGTGGAACCCGTCCCCACGCCCAGGATGCTGTCGGGCTGGAGCTGCGGCCGCACATAATCAAGGGCGGCCTGCGCGACCTGCTGTTTGAGTTGGTCCTGGGTGAGCATGGGAGATATCCGGTCAGAAGCGGGACAGGTATTGTAATGTCCAGGCCGTGCGAAACACGGTCAACCGAAACACGCAACAGGGGAGTCTA
>DATNAI010000014.1:0-3274 GCA_035572875.1 Castellaniella sp.
CCCAGGCGGCCATCGTCACGCTGCGCGGCCTGGGCTATCTGCTGACCCGGCGCCAGCCGGCATGAACAGCCTGCGCATCCGGCTGGCGCTGTGGGTGCTGCTGCCCCTGGCGATCGCGTTGTCGTCCAGCATGTGGTTCACCTACCTGAACAGCCTGCACGATGCCCAGGTACGCCAGGATCACCGGCTCTGGATGTCGGCCGAGGTCATCGCGACCCACATCCAGTGGGACGACAACCACCAACTCGAAGCCTCCATCCCGCCGGTGGCGCTGGAACTGCTGGCCTCGCCCTACCACGACCAGGCGTATTTCTCGGTACGGACCGAAGACGGCCGCCTGCTCGCGGGTTGGCCCGATCTGGCCACCGCGCAAGTTGCCGCGCCAGCCCCGGCGGCGCCCCAGACCGGCCAGGATGCGACTTATCACGACCAGAAGATCCGCGTCTTTGGCACGACGCGCAGTCTGTTCGATTCGGGGCGCTCGTCCCATGTGGAAATCCTGGTGGGCCAGACCGGTCTGGAGCTGGCGGCCGATGCCCGGTCGCGCTGGTGGCCGAACGCGCTGCGCGAAGGTGGGATGCTGGTCCTGGTCATGATCCTGATGCTGCTTGGGCTGCATCACGAACTGCGGCCACTGGCCGCGCTGCGCAACGCCATCTGGAGCCGCGAGCACGCCGACCTGCAGCCGATCCGGCTGAATGACCTGCCCCTGGAACTGCGCCCGGTGGTGGACACCATCAACCAGTACGCAGCGCGGCTGCAGCGGCAGATCGACTCCCGGCGCCGCTTCATCGAAGACGCGGCGCATCAGTTGCGCACTCCCATGGCGCTGTTGAGCACCCAATTGCATTACGCCTCCGGCCTGGCGGACACCCCCGAGCTGCGACGGGCCATGGCCGCACTGAGCCAAAGCCGCAAGCACATCACCCAACTGGTGAACCAGTTGCTGAGCCTGTCACAGGCCGAGAACATGAAAGCCAATCCCGGCGCGCGCACGCCGGTGGCGCTGGATCCACTGGTGCACGAGGTCATGGAATCGCTGGCGCCACTGGCTGCGGGGCACAATGTGGAGCTGGGGATGGGCCCCTCGCACCGCGGACTGACGCTGCTTGCTCATCGGCCGGCGCTACGCGCCGTGCTGTTCAACCTGCTGGACAACGCCATCCGTTACACGCCCCCGGGCGGGACGGCAACGGTCTCTCTGACACGGCGAAACGCGCACGGCATGATGCTGGAGGTGGAAGACACCGGACCGGGAATCCCGCCGGAATTGCGCGGCCGCGTGTTCGAACGCTTCAATCGCGGCAATACCCAGGTACCCGGTGGAACCGGACTGGGGCTGGCCATCGTGCGCGAAGCCGCGCTCGCCTGCGGCGGCGAGGTCAGGCTGCATAGCGCCCGCAACGGAACCGGGCTGCGGGTCCAGGTGGATTTCGACGCTACCACCTGACGAAAAACAGCACCCAGCTCCAGACGAATGGCGCCAGCCCCGCCGCGACAAACGCCACCGCCATCGAACGACGCCACACGCTGGGCGTGCGCAGCCCCGCCAGCCGCCACTGAAACCGCAGACTCCAGGCCAACGCAAGCGTGAGCAAGCTGAACCGGACCGGGTTGGCCCAGCCGGTGGAAACGCCCTCGTGCTGCAGCAGAGTGAGCGTAGTGGCCGACAGCCCCAGAAACACCCCGGCGCCAGCGGCCGGGATCAGTCCCTGGGCCAGCTTGTGCACGCCCTCGAGGGGACTGCGCAGCAGGCTGCCGCCGGCGTCGCGCACGCCCGGCCTCATCAGGGCCGGCAACACCCGGTCCGCCAACCACAGCCCGATAAAGATTGAGCCGCCGACGAGGACTGCGGCCGCCGCGATGAACATCAGGATCACCGCCCCGTCCAGCCAGCTGAAACTGTCATTCACCTGCGGATAATGCGTCAGGATGAACCACGGCGCGTTGTCAGCCAGCGGCCAGTAGATGTCGCGGTCCACGAGCCAGGTGGCAATGGTCTGCTTGATGGTGACATACCACGGACTTGCGCTCCACAGGAACGCACCCACGGCAAGCCCCATCAGGCCAAAGACGATGAGCGCCGTCTGCCAGCCATTGCCGCCCGAGACGTGGATGATCTCGACCTCGGGTGAACGCGGCGAGAGCGCTATCGCACCGCGATAATCGCTGCACCGTCCGCACATATGGCATTCGGCGGCGCCCTCCATGTTGCGCAACGGCAGCAGAGGCGCACAGTTGATGGATTCCGTGCGCCGGACGGGGGCGCGCCAGGCCTGGGCATCGACGCGGTAATACCACGGCGACAATTTGGCAAGCAGATTGAAAACACCGTTGACCGGGCACAGATACTTGCACCAGACGCGTTTGTTCTTGCCGTACAGCCAGCCGACGATCATCGCGGCCACGGTCGATCCGCCCAGTACCGCCGCCACGGCCCATGGGTACTGATAGACGCTGACGAGCTGGCCGTAAACCGTCGTCAGGCTGAAGGCCACGAAGGGCCAGCCGCCCCAGCGCATCCAGCGCGGAATGGCGCCGCCTCGCCCATGACGGCTGGCCCATTCGGTCAACGCGCCTTCGGGGCAGAACAGCCCGCACCAGGCCCGACCGAACAAAGGAATCGACACAAGCACGAACGGCCACCAGACGCCCCAAAATGCGAACTGCGCCACGATGGTGAGGTTATTGAATACCGAAGCGGTGCGGTCCGGCAGCGGCATCGCGGCGGGAATCACCAGCAATGCACCGTACACCGCCACGATGACCCACTGCATGCGCCGGATCGCGCGCTGATGGTCCCGCAAAAAGTCGCCTGCACGCGCGACGCGGGTCCGAAACGGAGTGGCGTCCCTCATGATTCCAATCATTCAGAAATCCGCGACGATACCAATGGAGGGATTACGCCGCTGACGCACGACCGCGGCCGGCGGACACCGCGGGCGCGGCACCCGACGAGCGGCGCAACAGCCAGAGGACGACCCCCCAGTACGCCAGCCAGAGGAGCAACTGGGACAGCGCGGGAGTCGCCCGATAACCCGCGAAATCCGCCAGGATCTTGCCCGGACCCTGCTCAGTATCCAACAACCATGAGCTATCCCAGACCGGGTCCATCAAGGCGGGCAGCACGCCCAGGGAAATCAGGCGATCGGTAGCCGACACCAGCAGAGCACTTGCCAACAAGAGCAGCAGCACTTCCGTCATGCGAAAGAATCGCCGCCAGGTGATGATGCGGCCGCCCAACTGCAACAGCCAGAAGGTCAGCAGGGCCACG
>DATNAI010000015.1:0-14017 GCA_035572875.1 Castellaniella sp.
AGGCACGCCCAGTACATCGGCCGCCAGACGGGCCGACACCAGCTTCGCAACGGCCTCCCGCGTGGGCACCAGCACCTTGCCGCCCATATGGCCACATTTCTTGACGGACGCAAGCTGGTCCTCGAAGTGGACCCCCGACACACCGGCTGCGATCATGGCCTTCGTCAGCTCGAAGGCGTTGAGGATCCCGCCGAAACCGGCCTCGGCATCCGCCACGATAGGCGCGAAATAATCCACATAGCCATCATCCCCGGGATTGCGGCCCTCCATCCACTGGATCTGATCGCACCGGGTCAGCGCATTGTTCAGGCGGCGGATGACGGACGGCACCGAGCTGGAGGGATACAGGGACTGGTCGGGGTACATCTGTCCAGCATCGTTCGCGTCGCCGGCGACCTGCCAGCCCGACAGATAGATGGCCTTCAGACCGGCCTTGACCTGCTGCATGGCCTGATTGCCCGTCAATGCGCCCAGCGCGGCCACGAAATCCTCGGTATGCAGCAGCGCCCAGAGGCGCTCGGCACCGCGCCGGGCCAGCGTATGTTCCTCGACCACGGAACCCCGCAAACGAACCACCTCATCCGCGCTATAGCCGCGTTTGATGCCTTGCCACCTGGGGTCTTCCGCCCATTGGCGTTGGAGGGCGCGCACTTCGTTTTCGCGAGTCGTCATGATGTTGCTCCTAGTGGAAAAAATCGAAAACCGTTGGAACCAGTCTACGAGAATGACGCAGCGCACACATGACTTATATCTTATAGATGACAATAAATTTATGTCATCTATATCAAATAATTGGAACGATAATTTCATGTAATGGAATCAAATTCCTCCTCTCGAAACAAGACGCGTGGCGCCGCAACATTAAGCTTCCACATCACGGACAAGGCGTTTCACCATGCAAAATCGCAGGCTTGGCGGTGGGCCCCGGCGGGGCGCGCCGTAAAATACGACCATGAACTCATCTCCTCTTGCGGACAGTCCGCTCGGACGCAGCGCGCACGGCTCGGACCATTACGACCCGGACCTGCTATTCCCCATCGAACGCGCCCAGACGCGCGCATCGCTGGATCTGCCACAAGCCACCCACGGGGCGGACATCTGGAATGCCTATGAGCTGTCGTGGCTGGACAAGAACGGCAAGCCCGTCGTGGCGATGGGCCGATTCACCATTCCCATGGACACGCCCCGGCTGATCGAATCCAAATCCTTGAAGCTTTATCTGAACAGCTTCAACGAGGAGCGCTTCGACTACGCGGACGTCGCCCGCCAACGCATGTACACGGACCTGTCGCGCGCCTGCGGCAAGCCGGTACATATCGAGATTCTGTCGGTGCGTCCCGCCTTCGAATTGAGCTGCGCGCCGCTGCAGGGAACCTGCATCGACGATCAGGAGGTCGCCTGCGAGCCCGCGACGGCGCCCCATCCCGAATTCCTGCAACAGGCGCAGCCGGCTCCTTTCGTACGTGAAACGCTGGTGTCGGAACTGCTGAAATCAAACTGTCCGGTGACGGGCCAGCCCGACTGGGCCAGCCTGCAGATCCGCTACGCGGGGCCACGCATCGACCGCGCCGGCCTGCTGCAATACATCGTCTCGCTGCGGCGCCATCGGGAATTCCATGAGCTGTGCGTCGAAAAGATCTACGGCGAGATCCTGCGGCGCTGCGCGCCGGAGCAGCTGCTGGTCTATGCGCGGTACACCCGCCGCGGCGGGCTGGACATCAATCCCTGGCGCGCCAACCATGATCCGGAATCGGTCGGCCAGATTCGCACGCTGCGGCAATGAACCAAGCGGCTACGCCGCTGGCCGGTAACCCCCCGAATCAGACGCGGGCCCGCATTTCGGGCCACGCCTTTTTCAGGTAATAGCACATCGACCAGACCGTCAGGATGGCCGCCACCACGATGAGGATGCCTCCGAAGAGCCGGGTGGGTACGCGGTACAACGGCTGCCAATACAACAGGCATGGAATCGCGACCATTTGGGCGGCCGTCTTGAATTTCCCCAGCCAATGCACGGCCACGCTGCTGCTGGCGCCGATTTTCGCCATCCACTCGCGCAGCGCGGAAATCGTGATTTCGCGTCCGATGATGACCAGCGCGATCAGCATGTCCACACGGCCGAGATCCACCAGGATGAGCAGCGCGGCACTGACCATGAGCTTGTCGGCCACCGGGTCCAGAAAGGCGCCGAACGCCGAGGTCTGATTCCAGCGGCGGGCCAGCCACCCATCCAGCCAGTCGGTCACCGCCGCCACGATGAAGGCTGCCGCCGCCACCATGTCGCGCATGCCCATCGACAGCCACGTCTCGGGAAGGTAGAACAGCCCCACGAGCAGGGGGATCATGGCAATGCGCAGCCAGGTCAGGGCGATGGGGAAGTTGAACGGCATGATAGATGCAATACTACCGCAAGGAGGGCCGGAGAAGCGCTGCGGGGCTCAAGCATCCCCTATCAGCGCAAGGCGTGGTAAATACGCTCGGCGAGCTCCTCCGAGATGCCTTCCACCGTCTGCAGTTCATCGATGCTGGCATCGACCACGCCGGAAAATCCGCCGAAACGCGCCAGCAGCCGCTGACGCCGTTGCTTGCCTATCCCTTCGATTTCCTCCAGGCGAGACACATTGCGGGCCTTGGCCCGCCTGGCGCGCATGCCAGTGATCGCAAAGCGGTGCGCCTCATCCCGGATCTGCGCGACCAGCATGAGCGCCGCGGACTCCACACCCAGCGCCACGGGCGGCCGGCCGTCGACGAACACCAGCGTCTCCAGGCCGACCTTGCGGTGGTCGCCCTTCTTCACCCCCACAATGACGCCCACGTCCAGGCCGAGTTCCACGAAGACCTGGCGGGCGATCTCCACCTGGCCCTTGCCGCCATCGATGAGCACGATGGACGGCATGAGCGTTGGATCGTCCGCTGCGCGCGCATAGCGCCGATTCAGGGCCTGGCGCATGGCCGCATAGTCGTCGCCCGGCGTAATCCCCGCAATGTTGAAGCGGCGGTACAGGGACGGCTGCATGGCGTGGTGCTCGTAGACCACACACGACGCCTGGGTCGCCTCGCCGGCGGTATGGCTGATGTCGAAGCACTCGATGTGCAGCGCCTCCAGCGAATCCTCGTCCGTATCCAGATCCAGTTCTTCCGCCAGCGCCAGGGTGCGGGCTTCGCGCGCGCTGCTTTGCGTCAGGCGCTGCGCGAGCGCCAGCCGCGCGTTCCGCTCCGCCTGTTCCAGCCACGTCCGCCGAATGCCCTGTGGCCGAATCAGCACCCGGATGCCATGCCCCTGCTGCTGCGCCAGCAGCTCGACCAGTTCGGGCTCCGGCAATGGGTGCGAGCATACCAGCACCGGCGGAGCAGGATTGTCGGCGTAATGCTGGGCCACGAACGCCGCCAGGACCTCCTCGGCGGATTCGTCCTGGGTCTGCGTGGGAAACAGGGGCTTGTCACCCAGGTGCCGGCCGGCACGGACCATCGCCAGATTCACACACACCCGGCCGCCGGCAATGGCAACGGCGATGACGTCCACGCTATCATCCCCGACCTGCTCCATGGTCTGCTGCTGCAGCACATTGGCCAGCGCCCGCATCTGGTCGCGCAACGCAGCGGCCTGCTCGAATTCCTCACGGGCCGCCGCTGCCATCATGCGCGACTCGAGGTCCTGCATCACCTCGGTCGTACGGCCTTCGAGAAAACGGATCGCGCGGTCCACGTCCGCCTGATAGGCCTCCGGCGAGACGAGATTCACACAAGGCGCCGAGCAGCGCCCGATCTGGTGCAGCAGGCAAGGCCGGGTCCGATGGGCATAGACGCTGTCTTCGCAGGTGCGCAGGCGAAAGACCTTCTGCAGGATCTGGATGGTTTCGCGCACGGCCCAGGAATTCGGGTAGGGTCCGAAGAAGTGGCCCTTGCCACGCGTACTGCCCCTGTAATACACGATGCGCGGAGCCTCATGGTCCGTGATCATGAGGTATGGATAAGACTTGTCATCCCGGAACAGGATGTTGTATTTGGGCTTGAGGCGCTTGATCAGGTTGTTTTCCAGGATCAGCGCCTCGGCCTCCGAGCGCGTGACGGTGATCTCGGTGCGCACCACCCGGGCCAGCATGTGCTCGATGCGCGGGCCATGGCCGGTCTTGCGGAAATAGGAGCTCACGCGACGCTTCAGATCGCGCGCCTTGCCGACATAAAGCACTTCGCCATCGGCATCGATGTGCCGATAGACGCCTGGCAAATGGGGCAGGTCAGCCAGAAAGGTTTTCAGATCGAAGGCTTCGGGCACGGAGATATCGCGTATCGGACAGCAGGCCTATCCAGTCGGGGGCCGGACGGGCAGGCATGAGGCGCCGGATCCGGCGCACCGACTGGACATCCAGCGCACGGTCGGCCAGCCCGGCCAACAGCTCATCGGCCAGATCCGGACGATTGCAGACCAGCACCATGTCGCAGCCCGCCGCCAGAGCGGCTTGCGCGCGGGCGTGGATGTCCCCCGCCACACGGGCTCCTTCCATGGTGAGATCGTCGGAAAAAACCACCCCGTCGTACTGGAACTGTCCGCGCAGGATGTCGGTTACCCAACGGCGGGAAAAACCGGCGGGCTCCGGAGCCACTTGGGGGTAGATGACATGC
The DNA here is from genome assembly GCA_035572875.1 of Castellaniella sp. GTDB lineage: Bacteria > Pseudomonadota > Gammaproteobacteria > Burkholderiales > Burkholderiaceae_B > Castellaniella. The sequence continues at coordinate 4,624 of DATNAI010000015.1, forward strand.
GCGGGCATGACGGCCGGCAGGCACAGGTCCCCCAGCCAGCGGTACGGGGCCGCATCCGCCTCCAGGATCTCGTCCAGACTGCGGTCATCCACGGGGATATCGACGTGGGAATCGGCCGCCACGGCACCATGGCCGGGAAAATGCTTGCCGCAAGCGGACATCCCGGCGCGTGCCAGTCCCAGCACCAGCGCCCGGGCCAGCAGGGCGACAACGGCGGGATCGGAGTGGAAGGCGCGGTTGCCGATCACCTCGCTGACCTCATAATCCAGGTCCAGGACCGGCGTGAAGCTGAAATCCACGCCACACGCCCGCAGCTCGCTGGCCAGCACGAAGCCGATGTCTGTGGCAGCCCCGAGCGCCTCGTGCGGATCTCGCTCGTACCACCGTCCCAAGGAGCGCATCGCGGGAATGGGCGTGAACCCATTGGTGCGGAAGCGCTGGACGCGCCCGCCTTCGTGATCGACCGCAATGAGCAGCGGTTCGTCGCGCGCCGCATGGATCGCGGCGCACAGTTCGGTCAGTTGCGCCCGGTCGGAGAAATTGCGCGCAAACAGGATTACCCCGCCCACCTGGGGGTGCCTGAGCCGGCTGCGCTCCGCCCCATTCAGGTCGAGCCCCGCCACATCCACCATCACCGGACCCGGCGCCATCCTTGTCGTCATCAGAGTCTCCCGGAACTCACAGCAGCGGCCGCGCCTCGACCACCACGAACGCGGCCACGATATCGGATTCGTCGGTCATGGAGACATGGGCAGCCCCAAAGCGGGCATCGTACCAATCGGCCAGCGGTCCCGCCAGGTGGATTTCGGGCGCGCCTCCACGACGATTGAGGATCTGCACGCGCGACCAAGTCATGGGCATGTGAATGCCCAGGCCGATCGCCTTGGAAAAGGCCTCCTTGGCTGCAAATCGCGTCGCGAGATACAGGATCCCCCGGCGCGGATCCCGCAGGCGCCTGCGCTCGTAAACCCGCTGCTCGTCGATTCCCAGTACCCGACGTGCGAACCGCTCCCCGTGGCGGGCATAGATGCGCTCGACCCGCGCCACCCGCAGAAGGTCCGTCCCAATGCCGGCAATGGCTGGCGCGTTCATGGCTTCTCCTCAGACGGCGCGCCCCGGCGCGCGCAAGGGCCGGTCCCGGACACGCTGCCTCGCCCCGTCAGAGCTTGAGAAAATGTTCACGGTAGTGCTTGAGTTCGTCAATGGATTCCTGGATGTCGGCCAGCGCCTCGTGCTTGCCCGCCTTGACGAAGCTGCGATAGACCTCCGGTTTCCAGCGCAACGACAGCTCCTTCAACGTGCTGACGTCCAGATTGCGGTAATGGAAAAAAGCCTCCAGGCGCGGCATGTACTTCACCATGAAGCGGCGGTCCTGGCCGATGGTGTTGCCGCACATGGGAGACTTGCCGGACGGGACCAGCGGCTTGAGGAATTCCAGCAGGATATCCTCCGCCTGCGACTCGGTCAGGGTCGAGGCCTTCACGCGCCCGATCAGGCCGCTTTTGCCATGCGTGGACTGGTTCCATTTGTCCATGGCATCCAGCACGGCGTCACTCTGGTGGATGACCAGCACGGGAGCCTGCGCCACGACGGTCAGATCCGCTTCCGTCACGATGAGCGCAATCTCGATGATGCGCTCCTTTTCCGGGTCCAGGCCCGTCATTTCCATATCCAGCCAGATCAGGCGCTGATCATTCGCAGCCATACCCTATAATCCTTGCTTGCAAAACACCGATTTTCGCACACTGGCTGCATGGACCTGCTGACTATCCTGTTTCTTGTCTGCCTTCTCGCGGACCTGCTGGTGCGCTACTGGCTCGCCAGGCGGCAGATCCGTCACGTACTGGCTCACCGCGACGACATCCCTGAGGCCTTTGCCGGGCGCATCGGACTGCATAGCCACCAGCGTGCCGCCGACTACACGGTGGCTCGCACCCAATTGTCCGTGATCGAGCGGATCATCGAAGCAGCCGTTCTGCTGGCCCTGACACTGCTGGGCGGACTGCAGGCGATCGACCTCTGGCTGGGACGCCTGATCGAATCCGAACTCTGGCGCCAGATGGCGCTGGTCGGCGTGGTGCTGATTCTGCTGGGCGCCGTTGGCCTGCTCTTCTCCGCCTGGAAGACCTTTCACGTAGAGGCGCGCTTCGGCTTCAACCGCATGACGCCGCGGCTGTTCGTGACTGATGCGCTCAAGATGCTGGCCGTGACGCTGGTCCTGGGGGTGCCGCTACTTGCTGCGATCCTGTGGGTCATGGGGTCCACGGGCAGGGATTGGGCCTGGTGGGCGTGGGGGGTCTGGGTCGCCTTCAATCTGCTCGTCCTGTGGCTGTACCCCAGCTTCATCGCTCCACTGTTCAACCGCTTCACCCCATTGGACGACCCCGAACTGAGCGCGCGCATCCATAGCCTGGCACAGCGATGCCGCTTCGGTCTGTCGGGCCTGTTCGTCATGGACGGCTCGCGCCGGTCGGCGCACGGCAATGCCTACTTCACGGGATTCGGCCGGCATCGCCGCATCGTGTTCTTCGATACGCTGCTCTCGCGGCTGAACACCGACGAGGTCGAGGCGGTGCTGGCACACGAACTCGGCCACTTTGCCCACCATCACATCCTGCGGCGCATCTTGCTGGGCTTCATCACGGCCGGGGTGCTGCTGCAGGTCCTGGCCTGGCTTGCCACACAGGTGTGGTTCTACACCGGGCTGGGCGTGCTTCCCCAACTGGGGCGTCCGAACGATGGCCTGGCGCTGGTGCTGTTCATGCTGGTCATGCCTGTATTCACGTTCTGGGTGACACCCGTCGCCAGCCTGCTCTCGCGGCGCGACGAATTCCAGGCCGACCGCTACGCCGTCGATCGATGCGGCGCCGCTCCACTGGGCAGCGCGCTGGTGAAACTCTACGATGACAACGCCGCCACGCTGACATCGGACCCGCTACATTCGGCCTGGTACGACAGCCACCCCTCCGCAGCGGTGCGCATTGCGCACTTGCACGATGCCTGAGACTGCTCGCCAGGGCCGCGTGATCGCCGCCCACGGGCGCCACTACGGCGTGCAATTCGGACCCGGCGAGCTGCGCCACTGCTACACACGGGGCAAAAAGGCCGGCCCGGCGGTCGGCGACCAGGTGCGGGTCCTGCCAGAAGGGCGCGACGAAGGCGTCATCACCGAAATTCTTCCCCGGCGCAATCTGCTCTATCGGTCCGACGCCTCCAGAAGCAAGCAATTCGCCGCCAACCTGGATCAGCTGCTGCTGATCGTCGCCCCGGAGCCGGAATTCTCCTCGGACCTGATGGGCCGGGCGCTGGTGGCGGCTGGCAGCGCGGGGATCCCCGTGCGGATCGCACTGAACAAGGCCGACCTGCCCACCATCGCCGGTGCGCGGGAACGGTTGCGGGCCATCGCCGCCCTGGGGGTCCCCATCGTGGAGCTGTGCGCGCTGGATGCGGAGCAGGTGCACGCCCGGTTGGGCGCCTGGCTGCAGGGACGCAGCACGCTGCTGCTGGGGCAAAGCGGCATGGGCAAATCCACGCTGCTCAACGCCTTGGTGCCCCACGCCCAGGCAGCCACCCAGGAACATTCCAGGGCGCTGGGCACCGGGCGGCACACAACGACCCAGACGCGCCTGTACCCGCTGCCCGGTGGCGGCGATCTGATCGACTCGCCTGGTTTCCAGGCTTTCGGCCTGCAGCACCTGACCCAGCACGAAATCGAACAGGGCTTTCCGGAATTCACACGGGTCATCACGGATTGCCGCTTCTACAACTGCACACATCGCCACGAGCCGGGCTGCGGCGTACTGGCGGCGATGGCTCGCGGCGAAATCACGCCGGAGCGCCACGCCCTGTATCAGCGCATATTGGCCGAGAACGAAGCCGCCAGGAAGTGGTAGAGATTGCGCGCCAGGGTCGCCGTCGCTCCCCAGATGAAATGCGTTTCCCAGGGGATCGCGTAGAAATACCGCTCCACACTCTGGCTCCGAAGGTGCCGCAGCTCGTAGCGGGAGGGATCCATCAGCACCACCAGGGGCACCTCGAACACTTCGGCAACCTCGCTGTCCTGCGGGCGAATGCGAAACCCCGTCTCGAGTTCGGCGACTACGGGGGTCATGAGGAACCCTGTGGTGGTCAACAGCGTGGGCAGCGTCCCGAGAATCCGGACGAAATGAGCGTCCACCCCGATTTCCTCATCCGTTTCGCGCAGCGCGGCGGCCACCGGTCCGGCATCGCCCGACTCGATGCATCCGCCGGGAAAGCTGATCTGGCCCGCATGATGGTGCAGATGTTCGGACCGGCGGGTAAACACCACATGAAGGCCGTCGGACCGCTGGACCAGCGGCATCAATACCGCCGCGCGGCGTGCCCGTGCATGCGCCGCTTGCTCGGGTTCAAAAGCCTTGGCAAACAGCGGTTCGACCTCCCAGGGCGAAGGCTGGCTGAAGGCCCGACGAATGTGGTCCAGGGTCAGATAGGCGGATGGCAGACTGGGCAGCGATGCGCCCGGCACCACCGGCTGGGCCTTCGGGTCGAAGGCCGCCGCGCGATGAACAGGCGAAGGTTGAGTCAGCGGCATGACGCTCCGGATACGACAAAGGCACCCGGTCGGGTGCCTTTGACACGGACGATCGCAGAGGAATCAGACGGCCTTGCGGACCAGCTTTTCCTTGATGCGAGCGGCCTTACCCGTACGGCTGCGCAGATAATAAAGTTTAGCACGGCGCACATCGCCACGGCGCTTGACCTCGATACTGGCGATCTGCGGCGAATACAGCTGGAACGTACGTTCCACGGCCTCGCCAGAGGAGATCTTGCGTACCGTGAAGGCGGAGTTCAGGCCGCGATTGCGACGGCCGATCACGACGCCCTCGTAGGATTGGGCGCGGCTGCGCTCGCCTTCGACGACGTTCACGCTGACCACGACGGTGTTGCCGGGGCCGAATTCGGGGATCGTGCGGCCCGCGGACAGGCGCGCGATTTCTTCTTGTTCCAGGGTTTCGATGAGATTCACACTAGGCTCCAGGCATCATATCCGCGGCATTGGATAAAATTGTGGCCGCGACAGAGGATGCGATAAACACGTGATTATAGGACAGCACGCGGTCAGAATCCAGCCGCCGCCCCCACCCACATCAGTCCCGGGATCATGGCCGCCCAGACCGCGACCATGACCACGTCGCCCGCGAGGCCAATCAGATGCCGCCACGCCAAGGGCCGCCGGTAGCTGCGCGGGCGGCGAGCGGGCGCACGGAGCGCCGCAGCCGGTGCCGAGACGACACCCCGGCCTGACCGGGCCCGCGCGGCGGACGTCGCCCGCGAGCGCCCACCCCACGCGTATCCGGCCCCCGCCGATTCCCAGACCAAAGTGTTCGCCATGATGATCTCCTGTGGCCGGCCGCAGCGCTGGCCTGTAGTTGTGTACAGTATTTCCATATACTGTATAAAAAAACAGTCGATGGCGCAAGTAGGGGATTGCCCGGCGGGTCTCCCGAAAGGACGATCCCCACGAAGCTATGCTTCGTGGGGATCGGGCCGTCCCTCTCATCGGCCGCGGGGATCCTCGACGGACCGCCCGGGCTCAAGAACGCAGTTACAGGTCCGGCTGCGGCGTGGTGCGCAGATATGGACGAACCTCCGTGTAGCCCTTGGGGAACTTTTCCTTCAACACGGCCGGGTCCTTGATCGAAGGAGCAATGATCACATCCTCACCCTGCTTCCAGTTGACCGGCGTGGCGACACTGTAGTTGTCCGTGAGCTGGATCGAATCCAGCGCCCGCAGGATTTCGTCGAAATTGCGGCCCGTGCTGGCGGGATAGGTCAGGATCAGCCGGATCTTCTTGGCCGGATCGATGATGAAGACCGAGCGCACGGTCGCGGTGGTGCTGGCGTTCGGATGGATCATGTCATACAGCGTGGCGACCTTGCGATCCACGTCGGCCAGGATCGGATAATTGACGTGCGTCTTCTGGGTGTCATCGATGTCCTTGATCCAGTCGAGGTGGGACTGCCGGCTGTCCACGGAAACGGCGATCACCTTGGCATTGCGCTTGGCAAAGTCGCCCGATACGATCGCCGTATAGCCCAGTTCCGTGGTGCATACCGGCGTGAAGTCCGCCGGATGCGAAAACAGCACTCCCCAGCCGTCACCCAGAAATTCGTGAAACTTGATCTTTCCGACTGAGGAATCCTGCTCGAAGTCGGGGGCGATATCGCCCAGACGAAGCGTAGCCATGTGAAAACTCCGTAAATAGGACTGAAGTAGCCGTTTCCCGGCGCCGCCGGGAAACATCGGGAATCGACACTTAAGATTCTGTCAGAATATAGACCGCTTATTAAATACAATAAAGTTATGTATTTATCTGTTATGTCCTCCTGCCGCGCCGGCATAACGATCGGCCACGATGCCCGCTTCGACGGCGTCGGCGAGCGCCGCAGTGCGCGGCAACACATGGGCGGCATACTGCACCGCCGTCGCAATCTTCGCGGGGTAGAACGGGTCCGTCGATCCCGTCTCGATGGCGGCCGCCGACGCCAGCGCCGCCCGTGCAAGCTGCCACCCAGCATGTAGCGTGCCGGCCAGCATCAGACACGGAACGCTGCCCGTGAACACACCCCGGACGTCGGCTCGGGCATGGTCCAGCATAAAGGTCACGGCTGACGCATAGGCTTGCCCGGCTGTCTGGAGGCGGTCGGCGAGCAGACCGAAGGCGGGGGCATGTTGTCCCTGAACGTCGCGCAATGCCGGGACGCCGGCCTGCAGGGCCTCGATCTGCGCGCGCGCCACCGCGCCGCCGTCGCGCAGCAGCTTGCGGCCCACGAAGTCGTTTGCCTGAATGGCGGTGGTCCCCTCGTAGATCGGTAGAATGCGCGCGTCCCGGTAATACTGAGCAGCACCCGTTTCCTCGATGAACCCCATGCCGCCATGCACCTGGATGCCCAGTGAAGCGACCTCGACGGCAGACTCGGTACAAAAGGCCTTCACGATCGGTACGAAATATTCGTAAACCGCCTTGTGACGGCTCTGCTCGGATTCGTCTCCCGCATGCGCCGCGTAGTCACGATGACTGGCCGCGACGTAGGCCACGGCCCGTGCTCCCTCCGTGAGGCCTCGCATGATGCCCAGCATGCGAGCTACATCAGGATGACGCGCAATGGGAACCGGTCCCGCCGGATCTCCCAGGGCGCTGCCTTGCAGGCGCTGGCCTGCGTAGGCCTGCGCCTGTTGCAGGGCACGCTCGCACAGCGCCACTCCCTGCAGACCCACAGCGTAGCGCGCGGCGTTCATCATGATGAACATGTATTCCAGGCCACGGTTTTCCTCGCCTATCCGGTAGCCGACCGCGCCTTCGCCGACCGCGCCCTTGCCGGCGCCGTACAGCAGGACTGCCGTCGGGCTGCCATGAATGCCGAGCTTGTGCTCCAGAGACGCGCAATACACGTCATTGCGGGGACCCAGGGTACCGTCCGCGTTGACCAGGAACTTGGGCACGATGAAGAGAGACAGGCCCTTCACGCCCGCGGGCGCATCGGGTGTGCGCGCGAGCACCAGATGGACGATGTTCTCGGCCAGGTCATGTTCGCCATAGGTGATGAAGATCTTCTGGCCCTGCAGGCGGTAGCTGCCATCGTCCTGGCGCACGGCCCGCGTCCTGACCAGAGCCAGGTCGGACCCCGCCTGGGGCTCCGTCAGGTTCATCGTGCCTGTCCAGCGGCCTTCCATCAACGGCCCGATGAACTGCCGCTGCTGCTCGGCCGTACCAACCAGCGACAGGGCTTCGATGACGCCATCGGTCAGCAGAGGACACAGGGCAAAGGACAAGTTGCCGGCATTCAGGCTTTCGACAACGGGTGCCGCCACAAGTTTGGGCAGGCCCTGGCCGCCCCAGTCCGCCGCATGCGACAGGCCCTGCCAGCCCCCCTGGACGAAGGCCCGAAAGGCATCGCGGAAACCAGGGCTGGTCCGGACTTCACCGTCCTGCCAGCGTGCGGGCTGCGTATCCCCCGAGCGATTCAGCGGAGCGATCTCGTGCTCCACAAAGCGCGCGCTTTCCTCGAGGACCGCGTCCACCAGATCCGCGCTGATGCCCTCGAATCCGGGCAGCGCCAGCACGCCGGGCAAATCGGCCAGCTCGCGCAGCACGAAGCGAATATCCCGAACCGGAACCTGAAACGTCATGGCTGCTCCTGTGCGTGAAAACGGACACCCGCACGATGCGCGCCGGGAAGAGGCCGCGCGACGAGCGGAAAATCAAAGCGCCTTTGCAAGCTCCGGAACGGCCTCGAACAGGTCCGCCACCAGGCCGTAGTCGGCCACGCCGAAGATGGGCGCCTCGGCGTCTTTGTTGATCGCCACGATGACCTTGGAGTCCTTCATGCCCGCCAGGTGCTGGATGGCCCCCGAGATGCCGACGGCCACGTAGAGCTGCGGGGCCACGATCTTGCCCGTCTGGCCCACCTGCCAATCGTTGGGCGCATAACCGGCGTCCACGGCCGCGCGTGATGCCCCCAGCGCCGCCCCCAGCTTGTCGGCCAGCGGATCGAGAATCTTGAAGTTTTCCGCGCTGCCCAGCCCCCGTCCGCCCGAGACCACCACGCTGGCGGCCGTGAGCTCCGGCCGATCGCTTCGCGCCAGCTCGCGGCCCACGAACGAGGACAGGCCCGAGTCGGCCACAGCCGCCACCGTTTCCACGGCTGCGCTGCCGCCGTGATCCGCCACCGGGTCGAAGGCGGTGGTGCGCACGGTGAGGACCTTTTTCGGGTCGCCGCACTGGACCGTGGCCAGCGCGTTGCCCGCGTAGATGGGGCGCACGAACGTGTCGGCCGACTCCACCGCGACGATGTCCGAGATCTGGGCCACGTCGAGCTTGGCCGCCACGCGCGGAGCCACGTTCTTGCCAGCGGCCGTGGCCGCAAACAGAATATGGCTGTAGCCATCGGCCAGCGCCAGCACCTGGGCCGAGATGTTCTCCGCCAGCCCGTCGGCCAAGGCCGGCCCATCGGCCAGCAGGACCTTCGCCACCGAGGCGAGCTGCGCAGCCTGGTCGGCCACGGCCTGTGCGTTCGACCCGGCCACCAGAATGTGGACCTCGCCGCCAATCGCCACGGCCGCCGCCACGGCGTTGCGCGTGACCGCGCTCAGATGCGCATTATCGTGTTCCGCGATTACCAGAATGCTCATTTACACCACCTTCGCTTCGTTCTTCAGTTTGTCCACCAGCGCGGCCACGTCGGGCACGATGACCCCCGCCGAGCGTGCCGCCGGCTCGGAGACCTTCAGGGTCTTCAGGCGGGGCGCGGGGTCGACTCCCAGATCAGCCGGGGATACCGTTTCCATGGGCTTTTTCTTCGCCTTCATGATGTTGGGCAGCGTCACGTAGCGCGGCTCGTTCAGCCGCAG
>DATNAI010000016.1:0-2991 GCA_035572875.1 Castellaniella sp.
AGCGGTCGTTTGGAGCGACGCGCTCGGCGTAGGGGAACATCGCGCCATAGCCGTTGGAGATCACCTCATAAAAGTGCGAGTCCGGCGTGCGTTTGGGGTCGCTGAGCCGATCGTTGTGGAACGATGGGGGCCGGATCATTCCGCGTTGCACGACCATTCCGTTCCCATCGCCCAGGCGGCCATGGCAGGGGGCGCAGTAGATGTTGAACCGCTGCTGGCCTCGATCGATGAGCTGCGGCGTGACCGGCAGGGGGATCACATCGGTCTGGACCTGGTCCGCCGCACCTTCGGGGCCGGGGGCCCACTGCATGGCATATGGAATACCGGGCGTGTTTGTAGGATCGCGCGAGACGGCGCCGGGCGGAATCGGCCGCGCCGCGGTGCCGTCGGCAAAGACCGGCGTCGGTTCGTAAGGCAGCGCCTTGTCCTGCTCGGCCATGTCGTCCTTCTTGCATCCGGCGATGCAGAATACGACGAGAGTGACGGCGGCAAGCCAGCGGATCGCTCGGGTTATCCAAACGCGGTCCATTACTCCGGCACCTCCGCGATTGACAGCGGCTTGAGCTCTTCCAGAAACTGTCGCGTCTGAGCCGTGTCGTACTTGGGGTCCTTCGCTTCGATGCAGATGAAAAACCGATCCTTGCTGGCCCGCACGAACTGCGGCGCGTTGAAGACCGGATGATAGGGTTGAGGCAGCCCGTTCATGCCCAGCATGCCCAGGACGGCTCCGAACGACGCGCCCAATACCATCATCTCGAACGTAATCGGAATGAAGGCGGGCCAACTGTTGGGCGGTCGGCCGCCGATGTTCCAGCGGTAGCTGATGACGTTCGCATACCACGGCACGCCGAATCCGAGCGTCGCTCCCAGCAATCCGCACCAGAATGTGGCAACGGGAACCTTCGTTTTCTGCTGCCCCAGCGCTTCGGACAGGCCGTGGATGGGCATCGGCGAATACGCCTCAACCTGGACGTACCCCGCCTCGTGCACGCGGTGGGCGGCTTCCAGAACTTGGTCCTCCGAGTCGAACTCGGCGAGCATCCCGTGAATGACCGTTGACTTCTTCATGGCCAACCTAATCCGCGAATGCCGGCTCGAACGTGTCGGGCGGGTGTTCGCCATGACCCGTCGAGTGCACCAGCTCGCGCATTTCCGAAATGCTGATCACCGGTATGAACCGGCAGAACAGCAGGAAGCAGAACAGGAAGAAACCGATCGTTCCCATCAGAATCAGCCAGTCCCACGAGGTTGGGTGGTACATGCCCCAGGAACTGGGCATGAAGTCGCGGTGCAGGCTGGTAATCACGATCACGAACCGCTCGCCCCACATGCCGATCTGAATGATCAGTGAGATCAGGAACATCAGCGGGACGTTCTGGCGGATCTGCCGGAACCAGAGGAACTGCGGCGTGATCACGTTGCAGAAGATGATCAGCCAATACGACCACGCGTACGGGCCGAACGCGCGGTTGGTGCTCATGTACATGTCATGGATGTCGCCGCTGTACCAGCTCATGAACGCTTCAAGGCTGTAGCCGTAGGCGACGATCAGGCCGGTTACCAGCAGCAGCTTGGCGCAGTTGTCGATGTGCCGGATGGTGATCATGTCCTGGAGGCGGAAGAACACCCGCATCGGGATGGCCAGCGACAGCACCATCGCAAACCCGGAGAAGATGGCTCCGGCGACGAAGTAGGGGGGGAAGATCGTCGTATGCCAGCCGGGAAGCTGGGCTTCGGCGAAATCCATCGACACGACGCTGTGGACCGACACGACCAGCGGCGCGGCCAGGCCACCGAGTAGCAGGTACGCGCTCTGGTATCGGCGCCAGTGCGTGGCCGCCCCGCGCCAGCCCAGCGAAAACACGCCGTAAATCCGGGCCACGAGCTTGTTCTTCGCCTGGTCGCGCAGCGTCGCGAAATCGGGGACCAGGCCGATGTACCAGAAGATCAACGAGACCGTGAAATACGTAGAGACGGCGAAAACGTCCCAGATCAGCGCACTTCTAAACTGAGGCCACAGGTACATCGTGTTCGGGTAGGGGAAGAGGTAATAGAACTTCCAGGGCCGTCCCAGGTGCAACAGTGGGAACATGCCCGCGCACGCGACGGCGAAGAGCGTCATCGCCTCGGCGAAGCGGTTGATGCTGGTTCGCCAGTCCTGCCGCATCAGCAGCAACATGGCTGAGATGAACGTGCCGGCGTGGCCGATTCCGATCCACCAGACGAAGTTGACGATCGCAAACCCCCAGGCCACCGGGATGTCCACGCCCCAGATCCCGACGCCGCGGGCGAACAGGTACGTCACCCCGAGCCCCAGCAGCCCGACCATCATTCCCGCGAGGCTCACCGCCGCCAGCCAGTGAATGCCAAACCGGCGCGTCAGCACCACGTCGCTGATCTTGTCGGTCACCGAGGCGTACGTGTGGCCCGGCTGAATCACCAGCGTCGTTTCCAGGGGCGGCGTTGCAGTAGGCGCTTGGCTCATGACAGGGCCTTGGGTTCAAGATCCGGGTTCGGGTTTCGCAGCCGGGCCATGTACGTTGTTCGAGGCCGCGTGGTCAGGTCCGCCAGAAGCGAGTAATCGAGCGGCTCCTGCTTCAACTTGGCCACGTTGGTCAGTTCCTTTCGTTCCTGCCCGTCCTGGTCGACGACGGTGACGGGGAGAATGCTCCCGAACTGGATCGCCGCGGTCGGGCAGGCCTGCTGGCAGGCGGTCTGGAGGCGTTCGAGCGACCCAAATTCCTCGTTGTGACGAAGCCGCTTTTGCTCGGCGATTTCCTTGTCAATCTGGCCTTGGCGATCCGCAGACGCCGTGGCCCGCTCGGCCTGGAGCATGCGAACCATGTCTTCCCGGCGAACGATCATCTTTTCGATTTCGATGCGCGTATTCTGGAGGCGCTGGATGCAATAGGTGCACTTCTCCATGACGCCGCGGGTGCGGACGCTGACCTCGGGATTGTGCTGAAGGTTGAACGAGTCGGCGCTTCCCTT
>DATNAI010000017.1:0-12899 GCA_035572875.1 Castellaniella sp.
CCGCCACGGCCCGTACCGGCGTCCCCGTGGCCGCCCGCAGCACGATCCCGCGCCAGACGCCGCCTTCCGGGCGTTGTGTCCCGAAGCGGCCCTGCACATCGCCGGCCACCGGGCGCGGCAAGCCTTTTTTCAGCCCCGCGAAGCCGCCCGGCGGGACGGAGCGCTCGGGCGGGTGGGCCGCTTCGGGCGGTTGCGCACTCGGTGCGGCGCCGGATTGCGCCGGCGGAGGGCTCGGTGGTTGGGCGGGCGCCGCAGGCGCGGGATGTTCGGCTTGCGCCTGCTCCGCCCGCTCGCGAATGCGGCGGGCTTCCTCCGCCGCCTTGGCACGCCGCTGCCGGGCCTGACGCGCCTGCTCGGCACGTTCTCGCGCCTTGCGTTCGGCCTCGGCCTTCAACGCCGCCTGGCGGCGAGCTTCGGCCTGGGCGATCTCGGCGTCCAGACCCTGAATCAGCGTCCCGAGCCGGGCCTCACGATCATGCAGCGATTCGGCCTGCCGTGTTTCTCCCTGCAATCTGGATTGCACCTGAGCCAGCGCCTTGCGGTGCGCGTCCTGCTGAGCCTGCAGGTCCTTTTTCTCGGCCTGACGGTCCGCCACCAGCGCCGAAAGCTCCTTCTGCTGCGTATCGGTCTGCTGATGGAGCCGGTCGAGCTTGTCCAGCGTCTGCTTCAGGTCGTCCAGTGCCTGAGTGCGAGCCCGAGCCACGTAGGACAGGTAAGCCAGCTCCCGGCCGATCGCCTGGGGATCGCGACCAGACAACAGGGCCGCCCACGGTGACAGTCCGCTGGCGTACTGCGCCCGCAACTGATCGGCCAACGCCTTTTGCTGGTGCTGCAATGCGGTCGTCTGCTGCGCTTCCGCTGTCTTGAGCTGCTGCAGACTGGCTCGCAGCGCTTCATCGCGCTGCTGCAGGTCGGCCAGCCTGCGGGTGATGTCGGAAATCGCCTGTTCCGAGGCCTGGAGGGCGGCGGTGGCATCCGCCTTGTCCGACTGTGTCGCCTCGATGCGCTTCTGCAGCGCGTCGATCTGGCTGCGCAATGCGGTCCGGTCCTGCTGCGCCCGCTGCTGACGCGCCTGCAGCGACGACTCGGCCTGGGCCAGCGGCCCCATCAGACACAGCACAAACGCCAGGCCGGCACGCCACATGATCAGTTCTGCGCCGCCTTGCCCTGGTTGGCGACCGCCTGCATCGCCGCCTGGATCTGCTCGGGATCTCCGAGATAATAGTGGCGCAACGGCCGCAGATCGTCGCCCAGCTCATACACCAGCGGCTGGCCCGTGGGGATGTTCACCCCCACGATGTCGTCGTCGGAGATCCCGTCCAGATGCTTGATCAGGGCTCTGAGGCTATTGCCATGCGCCGAGACCAGCACCTGCCGGCCGGATCGGACGGCCGGCGCGATCGAATCGTTCCAGAACGGCACCACCCGGGCGACCGTGTCCCGCAGGCACTCCGTGGCGGGCAGCTCGCCGGCCGGCACGCGGCGGTAGCGCGCGTCGAACCGCGGATGGCGGGGATCGTCCGGCGACAGCGGATCGGGCGCAATGGCGTAGGCCCGCCGCCACTGCAGGACCTGCGCCTCGCCGAATTTGGCGGCCGTCTCGGCCTTGTTCAACCCCTGCAAGGCGCCGTAATGACGCTCGTTCAGCCGCCAGCTCAGGCCGATCGGGGTGTACATGGCCTCCATGGCGTCCAGTGCAATCCACAAGGTCCGGATGGCGCGTTTGAGCACCGATGAAAAGGCGAGATCGAAGGTGTAGCCATGGCTGTGCAACAGTTCCCCGGCCTGGCGCGCCTGGGCGCGGCCGGTGTCGGTGAGATCCACATCCGTCCAGCCCGTAAAGCGATTTTCGAGATTCCACTGGCTTTCGCCATGGCGCATGAGTACCAGTTTGTGCATGATGGGCGAGCCCGAAAGTCCAAAATTGCCGTCCATTTTATAATCCCTGCGCCAACAAATTTTTCCCACCGTCCCTACAGGAACCACCGTGGATTTTTTTCTCAGCCCGAACAACCTCTGGATCCTGCTGATCGCCTTGATTTCAGGTGCCATGCTGGCCTGGCCAAGCCTGTCGCGCGGGCGCTCCGGATCGAGCATCTCGCTGGCCGAAGCCATCCAGCTCGTCAATCGCGAAAACGGGCTGTTCGTGGACGTGCGTCCGGCCGAGCAGTTCAAGACGGGCAGCATCCCGCAGGCCCGCAACGTCCCGCACGACACGCTGGAGGCGCAAGCTGGCAGCCTGCCCAGGAACAAGCCCATCATCCTGGTCGACGCCCGGGGTCGTGAAAGCGCCAAGGCGGCAGCGACGCTGCGCAAGCAGGGCTTCGATCGCGTATCCTGTCTGGAGGGCGGCCTGGCGGCGTGGGCCGAGGGCGGCATGCCCGTGACGAAAACCTGAGAGGTCCCATGGCCGAAGTCACCATGTACTGCACATCCGTGTGCCCTTACTGCATCCGCGCTGAAATGCTGCTGCATCAGCGCGGCGTGAGCCAGATTCACAAGATTTTCGTGGACCGTGATCCCGCCCAGCGTGCCCTCATGATGGAACGCACGGGGCGGCGCACTGTACCCCAGGTTTACATCGATGAGCGCCACATCGGCGGTTACGATGATCTCTCGGCGCTGGATCGTGCCGGCGGCCTGTTGCCGCTGCTGCAGGCCTGAGCCTCTCCCTACCTCCATCCGGAACTTTCATGTCTGAAGAAAACGAAACCCAGAACGAGAACGGCCAGGCTCCCAGCTTCGGCCTGCAGCGCGCTTATGTAAAAGACCTGTCGGTGGAACTGCCCAACGCACCGGCCATTTTCCTGGAGCAGAAGGGCCCGACCGTGGAGGTCTCCATCCAGGTCAGCGGCCAGCAACTGGCCGAAGGCGTCTTTGAATCCGTCGTCACAGCCACGGTAACCACGCGCATCGAAGACAAGGTCCTTTATTTGGTCGAACTCAGCCAGGCCGGCATTTTCGAAGCCACCAACATCCCGGCCGAGCAGCTCGATCCGCTGCTGGGCATTGTCTGCCCGACCATGCTGTACCCCTACCTGCGCGCCAACATCGCCGATGCGATCACGCGTACGTCCCTGCCGCCCCTGCACCTGAGCGAAATGAATTTCCAGGCGCTGTACGAGCAGCGTCAGGCGCAACAGGCCGGCCAGAATCCCCCGGAAGAAGGTTCGGGCCTGATCCTGCCGCCCGGCGTCCGCAACTAGGCCGACCGTGGCACCGGTACGGCTGGCCGTCCTCGGAGCCGGAAGCTGGGGCACCGCGCTGGCGGCCCTCGCCTGCCGGCGCGCCGATACCTTGATCTGGGCCCGCGACCCTGCGCTGGCCGCAGCCATCCGGCAAAGCCACCGCAATCCGCGCTACCTCCCGGACATCGCCCTGCCCTCCTCGCTGTCGGCCACCAGCGACCTGTCGGCCAGCCTGGACCATGTGCTGAAAGGCCCCCACGAGGCGGGCCGATTGGTGGTGCTCGGCGTGCCCATGGCGGCTCTGGCCGATCTATGCCGGAAACTGGCGGCCTTGCTGCCCAGCCAGGCGCCCGATCTCCACATCCTGTGGACCTGCAAAGGCATCAGCGCCGAGACCCGGCAATGGCCCCACGAAATCGCGATGCAGTGCCTGCCCCGGCGGCGCTGGCTGCACATGGGGGCCTTGTCGGGGCCGTCGTTTGCTCACGAGGTGGCACTGGGCCTGCCGGTCGCGCTGACTGTCGCGGGGGATTGCGCCGGGACGGGCCGGGTGACGCAGGCTGCCTACCATGGGACCCAGGCCAGGATCTACACGACCCGCGATGTCCTGGGGGTGGAAGTCGGCGGCGCCCTGAAGAACGTGATGGCCATCGCATGCGGCATCAGCGATGGGCTGTCGCTGGGGAACAATGCACGGGCCGCGCTGATCACGCGGGGGCTGGCCGAGATCCAGCGTCTGGGCGTCGCACTGGGCGGCCAGGCTGACACGTTCACCGGCCTGACGGGGTTGGGCGATCTGGTGCTGACGGCAACCGGCGACCTGTCGCGCAACCGCCAGGTGGGCCTTGCGATCGCCCGGGGGCAACCGCTGCAAACCATCCTCGCCAGCGGGATGACGGCCGAAGGCGTGCGCTGCGCGCGGGCCGCTCTCGCACTGGGGGATCAATGCGGGCTGGATCTGCCCATCACTGCGGCCGTCTGCGCCGTGCTTTTCGAGAACATGCCGCCCAGGCAGGCCGTCGCCGCCCTCCTCTCGCGAGAAGCCCGCGCCGAATGAGGGCCGGAGACGCAGCCCTCCGTCAGATACCGCCCGAATATCCCACCTGCCGCCATGCCTCGAACACGGTCACGGCGACGGCATTGGACAAATTCAAGCTGCGCTGCTTCGGCTGCATGGGGAGGCGAATCCGCTGATCGACCGGAAATGTGTCGAGTTGGGCCTGCGACAGTCCGGCCGTTTCCCGGCCGAAGACGAATACGTCGCCCGGCCTGAACGAATGGCTGCCGATCAGCGATGAGCCACGCGTGGTCAGCGCAAACCGGCGCGCCGGATCGCCCCCAATGGCGGCCAGCGCCTGCGTCAGGTCGTCATGCACCTGCATGTGTACCCACTCGTGGTAGTCCAGCCCCGCGCGGCGCATCTTGGCGTCGTCCAACGGGAAACCGAGCGGGCGCACCAGATGCAGCGAGGTGCCGGTATTGGCCGACAGGCGAATGATGTTGCCGGTATTGGGCGGAATCTCGGGTTCAACCAGAACGATATGGAACATGGGTTTCTTCAGGCGGATCCCGGCCAGCGCCGGGGCGGCCCATTGTAGAGCCTGAGCGCCATCCGGCTGCCGGGCCCGCGGAACCGGCGTAGGACAATGGCGGCGGCGCGGACCCGCCCACCCCCGGCACGACAGTCACCGTCCGTGCCAGCACCCAGCCGCTGACACGCGCCGCGCCGGCCGCCTTCAGAACCGACGCAATTTCCTGCAGCGTGGAGCCCGTGGTGAGCACATCATCGACCACGACGACGTGCTTGCCGGACAGATCGATCGTCGCGCCCCGGACGCGCTCGCAGGCGTAGGCGCCCCTGGGTGCCAACAGACGCTCGGCACGCCCCAAAGTGCTTTGCTTGGGGCCTTCATGGGTGCGGCACAAAAGATCCAGCCGGTAGGGCAGGCGCAAGCGCCGCGACAGGAGGCGCGCGATCTCCGCCGGCGGGCTGAAACCCCGCTGGCGCAGCGAGTCGCGCCGTGCAGGCACGGGGGCTACCCAGTCCACCGGCCACCCGTCCGAAGCCGAATGTCGCACCGCGTCGGCCAGCCGGTCAGCCAGCATCCCCGCGAGTGCCAACCGGCCCGCCAGCTTGAAATCGCGTACCAGGCGTTCGCCCGCTCCGCGATAGTCGAAGGCGGCCACCACGCGATCGAACGCCGTGGCGCGCTCCAGACAATCCGGACATCCCAGTGCCCTCAGCGGATGGGCGCACACCGGGCAACGGCCGCCGCCCGCCACCGGCAACAGGTCAGCGAGACAGGCCCCGCACAGGCCCTGTCCTGTGACCCGCCGATCACAGACGGGACATTCCGCCGGAATCCAGGACCGCCATTCGCGCCACCTCCTCAGATCCAGCATAATGTCACCTCACACGCCGCACGGACGCCCATCTCAGCACGGATCCCGCGCCCGCGGCACAGGCCTTGATTCCTTATGTCACAGCTTCCCCGACTGCCCATCGACCCCCAGGCCGTCACCCGTCAATTCGCCCGGCGCGCGCCGCTGGATGCACCCCAGTTTCTCTTCGGTGAAATCGCCCAGCGGATGTTGGGTCGTCTCTCCTACATCCGCTTCCATCCCAAAGACATCCTGGACGCGGGCTGCGGCGCGGCCCATGCCCTGGACCCGCTGCGGGCACGCTATCCCGACCTGAACTACACCGGCCTGGACGCCTGCGGTCGCCTGCTGGAGATCGCCCGCGACCGCTACGCCGCCAAACCGGGCTTCTGGCACAAGCTGCGCAACAAACCCACGCCGGCCCCGCGCTTCATGCAAGCCGACCTGGCCGAAACGGGTCTGGAAGAACAAAGCCAGGATCTGGTCTGGTCCAACCTCGCCTTGCACTGGCACCCCGAGCCACACCTCGTCCTGCAGGAGTGGCGTCGCGTACTGCGCAACGACGCGCTGGCGATGTATTCCAGCCTGGGACCGGGAACCTTCAAGGAGCTGCGCGAAGCGCTGGCCGACGCCGATCTGGAGACGCATTCCATGGAATTCGTGGACATGCACGACTTCGGCGACCTGATGATCCAGGTGGGCTTCGCAGACCCCGTCATGGACCAGGAAATCATCACCCTGACCTACAAGACCGTGGACAGGCTCCTGCATGACGTCTATACATTGGGCGGCAACCCGCATACCGAACGCCACCGGGGCTTGGTGGGCCGGCCCTGGCGCGAACGCCTGGCCCGGTCGCTGGAGCGCCGCCGCCACGCCGACGGCACCATCCATCTCAGCCTGGAAGTCGCCTACGGCCACGCCTGGCGTGTTGCCACTCGCAAAGGGGTCTTCGGCGACCTGCCGGTCACCGTCTTCAAGCGGGCCAAGCCGCTGGAAGATGGCAAAATGCCGCCGCGGGTCGTGCCGCGCAAGATCGATCCGCACGAGCCGGAAGCGTAAGAACACACCGTCGCACCCATGCTCCCGCATCCCTCCGCCCCTCTGTCCGCCCAATTGCTGGCGGCCGCCGGAGCCGTTCGTGCCGTCCTGAGCGGCCAGTCGCTGTCGGATCATCTGGGACAGGTGCCGCTTCCTTTGCGGCCGGCCGTGCAGGCGTTGTCCTTTCATGCGATGCGCCATCTCGGCTACGCCCGAGGCGCGATGCTGGCGCTGGTCCCGCGCGAGCCGGGCGATCCGCTGGTGCGCGCGCTGCTGTTGCTGGGCCTGTGCCTGATGGAGGCCAGTCTCGCCCGAACCGATGACCGGGCGCCGGGGCCTGGCACGCCAATCTATCCGCCGCACACGCTGGTTCATCAGCTGGTGGAAGCAGCCGCCGGCGAACGCCGGTGCCGACCCGCGAAAGGGCTGCTGAACGCCGTGCTGCGCCGTTATGCGCGCGAGCGCACGGCCGTGGCGGCACAGGTGATCGCACAGCCTGAGGCCTGCTGGAACCATCCTGAATGGTGGATCAGCACCATACGGGAAGCCTGGCCCGATCACTGGCAGGACATCCTGCAGGCCGCCCAGCGGCCACCCCCGCTGGCATTGCGCGCCAACAGCCGTGCGGTCACGCGCGAGGCCCTGCAGTCGCACCTGCGGGCGGCGGGGCTGGACTGCCACGCCGTGGGCGCCGAAGGCCTGATCCTCGAATCCCCGCAGCCCGTGCGCGACATCCCGGGCTACGACCTGGGATGGTGGTCGGTGCAGGACCCCTCCGCCCAGCGGGCGGGACATCTGCTGCCATTGGCCGACGGCCAACGTGTGCTGGACGCGTGCGCCGCCCCGGGCGGCAAGACGGCCCATCTCCTGGAGCGCCACTCCGTGAGGCTGACGGCGCTGGACAGCGACGCACGGCGCCTCGCCCGCGTGGCCGACAACCTGAAGCGGCTGCGATTGGAGTCGGCAAACGTCACACTGCGCTGCGCGGATGCCGCGCATCCGGCCGACTGGTGGGATGGGCAGCCCTATGATGCCATTCTGGCGGACGTCCCCTGCACCGCCTCGGGGGTCGTGCGGCGCCATCCCGATATCCGCTGGCTGCGGCGGCCCGACGACCTGGCCCGCACGGCCGCGCTGCAGGCAGGCATCGTCGACGCCCTGTGGACCACGCTCGCACCAGGCGGCCACCTGCTCTATTCGACATGTTCGATCTTCCCGCAGGAAGGCGAGCGACAGATACAGGCATTCATGCGCCGGCACACGGACGCCGGTCGCCGGGCTGCGCCGGGGCACATTCTGCCGGGTCACGACCAGGAAGGGGACGGTTTTTTCTACGCCTTGATTGCCAAGACCCGGTGAGTCGTCAACAATACCGCTATATCCCACCCTTTCTGAACGGGACTCCAGCCACGACGCATGCTACGTACCTTGCTTGTTTTCACGCTCTGCTGTCTGTGCCTGCTGCCGCCCGCGCTCTATGCCGATCAGGCACAGGTCGTCCGCATCGAGCCGCAGTTGCGCGACGGACAGCTCCTGCTGGATGCGGACATTGAATTCACGCTGGGATCGGAACTGGCGGATGCGGCCGAGAAGGGCGTACCGCTGTACTTCACGGCGGACCTGCACATTGTGCGGCCGCGATGGTGGTGGTTCGACGAAACCATCGTCTCCTCCGATCAGACCTGGCGCATCCAGTACAACGCGCTCACGCAGCAATGGCGCATCGGCATGGGTGACCTGTCCATGCCCGCCACATCCCTGGATGAAGCGCTGGACCTGGTCCGCCACATCCGCGGCTGGCCCGTGGGGCCCGCCGATCTTTTCGATTCGGATACGCAGTATCACGGGCGGCTTCGGCTGCGACTGGATACCTCACGCCTGGCCCGTCCCTTCCAGGTCGATGCCCTGAACAGCAACACCTGGTCCCTGACCACGCCATGGAAAGATTTCACCTTCTCGATCTCCGCCGCAGCGCCCCGCGACTGATCCGGTGGGCGCTGCGCGTGGCGCTCCTGGTGGCCGCCGTGAGCGCCATGGCGCTGCTCGGCCTGCTGGTCTGGTCCACCGGCAACGCCTCGCGCTACGCCCAGCAATACGACACCTTGCTGATCCTGAACGGCGTGCTCGCGGTCGCACTGATTTCCTGGGTGACCATCCTGACCGTGCGGCTGCTGCGCCAGATCCGCCGCCGCCAGTTCGGCTCCCGCATGACGGCGCGCTTTGCGCTGTACTTCACGCTGATCGGCATCCTGCCCGGGGTGCTTATCTACGTGCTCTCGGTGCAGTTCATGTCGCGCTCGATCGAGTCGTGGTTCAACGTGCGCGTGGACAGTGCCCTGGAGGCCGGCCTGAACCTGGGCCGCGCGGCCCTGGATGCCCAACTGGCCGACCTGAACAACCGCGCCCGCAGCATGGCGCTGCATCTGAGCAACGCCAGCGACGCGGAAATCGCCCTGCGCATCACGCCGCTGCGGGAAACTGATGAAGTCGACGAAGCCATGGTCTTCACGGGCAACGGGCGGCTGATCGCATTTTCCTCATCGAACTTCGGCAAGCTCCTGCCCGACTTGCCGCCGACCAGCGTGATGAATCAATTGCGGGTGGCGCAAAGCTATTCCCGGGCGGAGGCCGACGTGGCCGCGGGCGGCGGCCCCACCAGCGACGGCCTGCACTTGCGCGTCGTGATCCCCATCGGCACCCAGACCGACCGGCTGGGCAACGGGGCCGCAGGTATGAGCGGCGACTCGCGATGGCTCCAGGTCATCCGCGCTGTTCCCGAACGGATCGCGCGCAATGCCAATCAGGTTCAACAGGGTTTCCGCGATTACCAGGAGCTCGCCTTGTCACGCCTGGGCCTGCGCAAGCTCTATGGCATCACGCTGACGCTGGCCCTGATCCTGGCGGTGTTTGCCGCCGTGGTCGTGGCCCTGGGTGTTTCGCGGCGGCTGGTGCGGCCGCTGCTCACGTTGGCATCGGGCACGCAGGCTGTGGGTGTGGGCGACTATCGCCCGTTGCCCGAATCGGCCGCGCCCGACGAGGTGGGGCAGCTGACACGATCCTTCAACGCCATGACCCGCCAGCTCGAAGAAGCCCGCCAGCTCGTCGATCGGCACCGCCGCCAGCTCGAACAGAGCAACCTGTATCTGGAATCGGTGCTCAGCAACCTGTCCTCTGGCGTGCTGGTCTTCGACAAAACGTTCCACCTGACGCTCTTCAACCACGGCGCCCAGAACATCCTGCACATCGACCTGCGCACCGTCCAGGGCCGGCCGCTGGAGACGGCGGACGGGGCATTGCCGCTGGCCCAGATGATTCGACAGGCGTTCGCCGCGCACGATGCCGTGGAATCGACCCGGCCCTACTGGCAGCAGCAATTCGAGGTCGAACTGCAGCAACTCACCGACAACGACCGCAAGTTCCACGTCGTCACGCTGCTGGCGCGCGGCACCCACCTGATGACCAACGGCCAATCCGAAGGCCATCTGGTGGTGTTCGACGACATCAGCGAGGTCATCTCGGCCAACCGCACGGTCGCCTGGGGCGAAGTCGCGCGCCGTCTGGCCCACGAGATCAAGAACCCGCTCACCCCCATCCAGCTTTCGGCCGAGCGCCTGGCGATGAAGCTCACGGACCGACTGCAGCCGGCCGATGCCGCGATGCTGCGCCGCTCCACCGACACCATCGTCAACCAAGTGGCCTCGCTCAAACGCATGGTCGACGATTTCCGGGAATACGCGCGCACGCCGCCGGCCCAGATGCAGCCGATCGACCTGAACGCGTTGCTGACCGAACTGCTCGGCCTGTATGGCTGGGATCCGAACGACCAGTCGGACGCGCCGGCCGCGGCAGGAGTCGCCCGCTTCAGCGCCCAGCTCGCCCCCGACCTGCCGCGAATCGAGGGCGACCCGGCACAACTGCGCCAGGTGATCCACAATCTGCTGGCCAACGCACGCGATGCCGCCTGCCAGCATCACCCATCGGGCGGCAGTCACGTCCAGGTGCAGACACGGCTCATCCGCCCCGATGACCAACCGGACCGCGCCAGCGTGCGCCTGAGCGTGGCCGATAACGGCCCCGGCTTCGCAGCCGAGGTTCTGCCGCGCGTCTTTGAACCCTACGTCACCACC
The DNA here is from genome assembly GCA_035572875.1 of Castellaniella sp. GTDB lineage: Bacteria > Pseudomonadota > Gammaproteobacteria > Burkholderiales > Burkholderiaceae_B > Castellaniella. The sequence continues at coordinate 10,739 of DATNAI010000017.1, forward strand.
AAGGCGACCGGCACCGGCCTGGGCCTGGCTATCGTGAAAAAAATCGTGGAAGAGCACGATGCCCAAGTCGACATTTCGAATCGCACCGGCGACGGCGCACGCATCTCCATCCTGTTCACTCGCCTGGCGGACCGGCCCGATCGGCTGGACGAGGGCGTGCAAGCACAGGATAATAAGCACAACATCAAGGTGTGAGGTGATATGGCCAGAATTCTCGTGGTCGACGACGAAATAGGCATCCGCGAACTGCTGTCCGAGATTCTCTACGACGAAGGCCACACGGTTGAACTGGCCGAGAACGCCACGCAGGCACGCGAATACCGCTTGCGGCAACGCCCGGATCTGGTCTTGCTCGATATCTGGATGCCCGACATAGACGGCGTGACGCTGCTCAAGGAATGGTCCAGCCAGGGCCTGCTGAACATGCCGGTCATCATGATGAGCGGCCATGCCACGGTGGACACTGCTGTGGAAGCCACGCGCATCGGGGCTGTCGATTTCCTGGAAAAGCCCATCACCCTGCAGAAGCTGCTCCGGTCAGTCGCAGCGGGTCTCGCACGCCCCGTCATCCCGGCCTCGATGCGCAGCCGGACGGAACGTCCCATCGTCGTCGACCCGGTATTCACTCAGCCGCCGGCGCTGGCGGGAACCCCCGCCCAGCCCGTCGTCGTGGCCCAGGCACCCGCCGCCCCCGCGCCCGACGGCTCCCGGCTGGGCAGCATCTCCCTGAATCAACCGCTGCGCGAGGCGCGCGACGCCTTCGAGCGCATCTACTTCGAATACCATCTGGAGCGCGAGAACCACAGCATGACGCGGGTCTCGGAACGCACAGGTCTGGAGCGCACGCACCTGTACCGCAAGCTCAAGCAGCTCGGCATCGAGACGTCACGCAAAAAAGCCGCCAGCTAGCGCCGATTCAGGCGGGCGGCTTCCAGCCGCGCACAAACACATCCACGGGCTGGCGCTTGCCACCCGATTTCTGCAAGACCAACAGGCGCAGTGTGCCATCAGCCGTCGCCACGTCAATGCCGCCGGGGGCCGCGCGCAGCACGGTGCCCGGCAGCGCTGGGCCGGCGTCGACGGGGGCTGGCAGCGACTGCGCAGCCCAGACCTTCACCGGCTGGTCCAGCCCCGCGAGCATGAGCGTTGAGCCCGGGAACGGATCGAACGCCCGGACTCTGCGGGCCAGCACATCGGCGGGCTGCGAAAAGTCCAGCACGGCTTCCGACTTCAGCAGCTTCGCCGCATAACAGGCGCCCTCCTCGGGCTGCGGCCGGGCTGGCAAAGGCTTGCCGGCATCCAGTTCGGCCAGGACCTGGACCATGATCTCGGCGCCCAGGCGCGCCAGTCTGTCGTGCAGGCTCGCGCCTGTTTCATTCGCGGCGATCTCGCACTCTGCCCGGGCCACCATCGCGCCGGTGTCCAGCCCCGCATCCATCTGCATGATCGTGACGCCGCTGCGCGCGTCTCCCGCCTCGATGGCCCGCTGGATCGGGGCCGCGCCGCGCCAGCGCGGCAGCAGGCTGGCGTGGATGTTCAGGCACCCGTAGCGGGGCAGATCCAGCGCCCATTGCGGCAGAATGAGACCATAGGCGGCCACCACCATCACATCAGGGGCCAGCGCCAGAAGCACCTGGCGGGCCTGCGCCGCATCATCGGCATACCGGCCATCGAGCCGCAGGCTGCGGGGCTGGAAAACCGGCACGCCCGCCGCCAGGGCCGCTTCCTTCACAGGCGAGGCGACCTGCTTCATGCCGCGCCCGGACGGGCGGTCAGGTTGGGTGAATACCGCCAGGATCTCGTGCCCGGCCGCCGAAAGGGCAAGCAGTGCGGCACGCGCGAATTCGGGCGTGCCGGCAAAAACCAGACGGGACACTAGACGCCCGCCGGTTCGCGCTGGGCCTCGCGCTGCTGCTTGCGCAGGCGCGTGCGGATGCGGTTCTGCTTGAGCACCGAAAGATACTCGACGAAGACCTTGCCCACGAGGTGGTCCAGCTCGTGCTGCACACACACGGCCAGCAGGCCGTCGGCGTCGAATTCATACGATTCGCCGCGCTCGTTCAAGGCGCGCACATGAATCCGCGCCGACCGCTCGACCTCGTCGTAGATGCCGGGGACCGACAGGCAACCCTCTTCGTAGACCTGCTGCTCGTCGCTCTTC
>DATNAI010000018.1:0-4844 GCA_035572875.1 Castellaniella sp.
CGAGCACCGGCCCCAGATAAGGAAACTGGATGTACCCGTCGGCACTGACGTCGTAGCCGTTGCCCAGGTCCACCTGGGTGGACGAGCCGGTCGTGACGTTGGATGTGGCCGACACCATCGACAGTTCCGGATGTCCCCAGATGATGATGTTCAGAATGTCTCCCGGCCCGATGCGATACGCCGATCCCGACCCGAACAGATCCCTGACTTTTTCGGACACGGGGTCGGCTTCCTGCTCCTGCTGCTGCCGGACCAGCGCCGGTGTGATGGTCGTGAGAGCTCCGGCAGGCGCCGCATCGCTTTTCAGAGTTTCGGAGACATGTTCCGGGCTGCCCATGTACATGCCCGGGGCCATGCTGCAGCCGGAGAGCACGGCGGCGACCAGCAGCGTGAAGCCCGCCCGAGGGATGCGTCGGCAGCGTCGAAAAATGTAAGGGAGAGTAAGATGTTTCATAATCAGACAGGTTATTGAAACGAGTCAGTCTGGCTCTTTCCCGGTGGCGTTTGTGCCGTGCACGCTACCGCAGTACCGGATGCTGGAAGGCAGGGCACTCGAAGAGCTCCAGTCCGTTCGTCTCGCCAGAGATGCCGAAAACCGCGGGGGCACTCTTTGCAAAACGACAAAATGTAAATCGGACTGCGCTTATTAATACTTGGGATCGCGGGTACCCAACAATCACCCTTTTGGCCCTCATATCGGCCATCCGGCCTAGCACTCGGACCGCCTTTTGCGGGGATTCGCAATGCTGTTACAGCGCGCTGTGACGGGCTCGCGCATTCAGGTGTAAGAGCCCGTTGCGGCGCTTGATCCGTATCGGATCAGGCGCTCAAATGAGCGAAGGCAACAGGGGATCCAGACATGTCGCATGTTGAACTTCCGGGAAGTGCGCGGCCTTTGCCGGACGACGCCCGCTGCGTCGGGCAGGCCGCTCCTGATGAACGGATCCAGCCCGTGCTCGTGCTGCGCCGTCAGCGCTCCGATGCGTTGCGCGAGGGCGGAAGCCGTCTGTTGACGGGCGCACCCTGGCATGCACTGACACGCGAGGATTTTGTCAGCGGGTTCGGGGTGGCGGCTGCGGACTTTGAGGCGGTGGACCGGTTCGCGCAGCGCTACGGCCTAGCGGTCGTGCGGCGGGACGTGGCCGCCGGCATCGTGGTGCTGAGCGGCCGCGTGGCACAGTTCAACCAGGCTTTCGGGGTGGTTCTACAGCGCTACCAGCACGGTGGCCGGACGTATCGGGGGTGCGAGAGAAACGTGCGGGTACCCGAGGCGCTGCAAGGCATCGTCACGGCCGTCATGGGGCTGGATGACCGGCCCCAGGCTCGCGCGCATTTTCGGGTTCGCCCGCCGTTCCTCCCCGCCCGTGACGATGAGCGCATGAGCTACCGGCCCACCGATGTGGCCGCTCTCTATGACTTTCCGGAATCGGCGGCCGAGGGGCAGTGCGTGGCGCTGATCGAGCTGGGAGGCGGCTATCGCGCCGAAGATGCCGAGGCGTACTTTACGGAGCTCGGTATCGCCGCTCCCGCAGTCAGCGTCGTATCCATGGACGGGGCTTCCACCGAGCCGGCCGGCGACCCCGCTGGACCCGATGGTGAGGTCATGCTGGACGTGGAAATTGCCGGCGCGGTGGCGCCGCGCGCCCACCTGGTTCTCTATTTCGCCGCCAACAGCGATGCGGGGTTCATCCAGGCGTTCAACGGTGCGGTCCATGACACGCGGAACCGGCCTTCCGTCATTTCGATCAGCTGGGGAGGCCCGGAACCGTCCTGGGCGCCGCAGTCGCTGCGGGCCTTCAATGAGGCGCTGCAGGCTGCGGCGATGATGGGTATCACGGTCTGTGCCGCGGCGGGCGACAGTGGTTCCGGCGATAGTCTGTCAGGTGGCGACCACGTGGATTTCCCGGCCTCCAGCCCGTATGTGCTGGCCTGCGGCGGTACGCGACTCGAGGGTGCCGCAGGCGCCATTACGAGCGAGACCGTCTGGAACGGCGGGCCGCGGGGCGGGGCCAGCGGCGGCGGAGTGAGCGCGCAATTTGCGCTGCCCGCGTGGCAGCGCCGGCTGAGCGTCAGCACGCGGGATGGCGTTGCTCCGCTGACCCGGCGCGGCATACCCGATGTCGCCGGCAACGCGGATCCGGCCACGGGCTATCGCGTCCGGGTGGACGGGACCGCTCAAGTCGTTGGCGGCACCAGCGCGGTGGCGCCGCTTTGGGCAGGCCTCATTGCGCGGATCAACGCCCTGCAAGCGCAGCCTGCCGGCTATCTGAACGCCCGTGTCTATGGCGCTTCCGAGGCTTTCAACGACATCACCCAGGGCAGCAACGGCGGGTTCTCGGCGACAAAGGGATGGGACGCGTGCACGGGTTTGGGCAGTCCGAACGGACGGAAGATTGCCGCCGCCTTTTCCGAGGGGACGAAATGAAAGATCAGCCCTATTCTGATCCAGTGGCCTATGGCAATGGCCCTGATGATTCCGTGTCCGACGTGACGGAGCAAGCGGCGGTGACCCATCATGCCTTGCGGCTGGGCGGCCGGACGCTGACCTACACGGCGCGGGCCGGTCATCTGGTGACGGTGGATGCCAGCAGTTCGCGCCCCAATGCGAAGATCTTCTATGTGGCCTTCAACCGGGACGGCGATGTGGCGCACGAGCGGCCGATCACCTTTTTCTATAACGGAGGGCCTGGCTCGTCGTCGGTCTTCGTGCTGCTGGGTTCGTTTGCGCCCCGGCGCATCCGGACCTCCATGCCTGACTTCACGCCTCCCGCACCTTACACGCTGGAGGACAACACGGACAGTCTGCTCGACAGGAGTGATCTGGTGTTCATCAATCCGGTCGGGACGGGCTACTCGGCAGCCGTGGCTCCCGGGAAGAATCGCGATTTCTGGGGCGTGGATCAGGATGCTGCCTCACTGAAACAGTTCATCAAGCGCTATCTGACTGAGTTTGATCGCTGGAATTCTCCGAAGTTCTTGTTTGGCGAGTCTTATGGCACGGCCCGCAGCGCCGTGTTGTCCTACGCTTTGCATGAAGACGGAGTGGACCTCAATGGCGTGACCTTGCAGTCGTCGATCCTGGATTACACCCAGACGGGCAATCCGGTCGGCGCACTCCCGACAGCGGCTGCCGACGCCTGGTATCACCACAAACTCGGTGCAGGCATCGCGCCCGACAATCTGCCCGCATGGATGAACACCGTCTGTGCCTTCGCGCGGGGCGATTTTGCCAAGGCCATTCAGGCCTACCCCGAGGTGGAGGCGGATACGCTGCGACGGCTGAGCCAGTACACCGGGATCGACCGGCCGACCCTGGCCTCCTGGCATCTGGATATTGCGGCTGGGGATGATGCCGGCCATTCCCTGTTTCTGATTCGCCTGCTGCATGACCAGGGTCTGGCGCTGGGTGCTTACGATGGCCGGGTGACGGGGATCGATACGGGGATCGCCCGGCACATTTCACCCAATTCGGGCGGCAACGACCCGACGATGACGGCCGTATCGGGGGTGTACACGGCCATGTGGAACCACTATCTGAATGACGAATTGAAATTCACCTCCGGTTCGGCGTTCACGGACCTCAATGACCAGGCCTTCCAGTACTGGGACTTTCACCATGTGGATCCCACCGGAGCGGAGAAAGGCCTGGACGCCCAGGGAAATGTCCTGCTGTATACGGCTGGAGACCTGGCGGCCACGATGAGCCTGAATGTCGATCTAAAGGTGCTGTCCGCCAACGGCTATTACGATTTCGTCACGCCATTCTTCCAGACGGAGATGGACCTGCGGAATATGCCGTTGGACAGCGCTGTCCTTCGCAAGAATCTCAGCACGCGCTGTTACCCCTCCGGCCACATGATCTATCTGGACGGTGGATCACGCACCGCGTTGAAAGCGGACGTGGCCGTCATGATGGACGCCGCGGTGGCCGATCACAAGGCAGTCGCGCGTATCCGGGCGCTGCAGGCGCGGCGCGCCGGTGCGATGCGGCCCAGGCATTGAAGCGGCCCGGGCCGGGACCGCGCCTTTGGAACTCGCCATGAGCCGCGGTGGCTATTTCCCGGCGAGGTGTTCGGCGGAAAGGATGCCGCTCATCTGGCTCAGGAGCTTGTCGCCCTCGCCCATGACCGTGGCCAGGTTGTAGGCGTCGTAGGTCGCGCCAGCCAGCAGATTCACCGTATCCGTGCCTTCGACCATCCTGCGGTAGCAGCCCAGGTCCTTGCGCGCGTTTCTCATCGAGAACTGCATGCCTGTGTCGTCGCCTTCGAGCAGGCGTGACACGATCATCCCGAACGCGGCGCTGTTCGCGCCCCCGCGAGACACGACCGCATGGAGCTTGGCGAGGTCCACGCCCGTGGCGCGTGCCGCATTCACGGCTTCCGACGCCAGCACTGCATGACCCAACGACAGAAGATTGTTGATGAGCTTGAGTTTCAGGGCGCTGCCCAACTCGCCGATTTCGAAGATGTTTTCGCAAAAGGACGAGGCCACCGCGTGGACTCGGGAGACGATCTCCGGCTTGCCGGAAAGCAGGATGTTCAGGCGTCCGTCTTCGGCCTCCCGCGGCGTGCGCGTCAACGGCGCATCGACCAGATGGATGCCGCGCTCGGAGAGGCGTGCTCCCAGAGCGATGGTGGCCGCCGGGTCACCGGTCGAAGCGTCGACGACGATGAGCCCCGGGCGGCCTTTCTGGATGATCCCGTCCTCGCCGCTCATGAGTGTCTCCACGACCGCCGACGAGGTGACGCACAGGAAAAGCATGTCCACCTTGGCGGCGACCTCGCCCGGGCTATGCGCTTCGATTGCCCCTTGACCGACGAGGTCGTCGATGGGCGCGCGATTCT
>DATNAI010000019.1:0-5203 GCA_035572875.1 Castellaniella sp.
TTCGTCGTCGTGTAGAAGTGGCCCGTTCCCGCAGAGGATTCGAGCTTGATCTTTTCGCGAGCGCCTTTTGCCATGATGTGCTCCTATGCGGCCATTCAGGCCAGTTCGCCGCGTGCGCGCAGGTCGGCCAGAACGGAATCAATGCCGTTCTTGTCGATGGTGCGCAGGGCTTTGGTGGATACGCGAAGGCGCACCCAGCGATTCTCGGATTCGACCCAGAACCGGCGCGATTGCAGGTTGGGCAGGAAACGACGCTTGGTCTTGTTGTTCGCGTGCGAGACGTTGTTGCCCACCATTGGGCCTTTGCCGGTTACTTGGCATACGCGTGCCATGGTCCCACCTCTGTTTGTATGTCAGGAAAGCCCCGCATTCTATACCGAAAACCTCTGGTAAATCAAGCAGGTCCTCTAGAACGCCGGAGAGGCCGCGGGCGCGGTCGCGCAGCGAGCCCCACGAGGCTTCGCGGGGCGTACGGCCGCGCGAAGAGCCGGGAACGGGGAGCGCCCGGGGCGCCTGGAGACGCCGATATTTGGCGCTATATTAACAGGGTCCTTTTTGAACTGAGGGAGGCTCTGTTGACTGCGATCACGCCCATCATTGAGAAGAAACTCGGATCATTGCCCATGCCGGTCTCGCTGGAGATGCCGGACGGGGAGAAGATAGGTGCCGCTGATGCGACCATCCATCTGCGGATCAAGGATCCGTCGGTCCTGACCCACTTTGCGGCCGGCCAGGTCGGGGTGCTGGGCGAGGACTATGTCGAGGGAAAGTTCGATTTCGAGGGCTCCGTGCGCGACCTGATGCGCATGGCCGCCACCATCCTGCCGGGTTCCCCCATCGATGCTGCCCAGCTTGGCTGGCTCTCCGGATTCGTGCGGCGCATGATTTCGGTCTGGCACCATTCGATGGAGCGCGACGCACGCCAGATCGAATTCCACTATGACTTGTCGGATGATTTCTACGCGCTGTGGCTGGATCCGCGGCGGGTGTACTCGTGTGCCTACTATAAAGAGCCCGACTACACGCTGGCCCAGGCCCAGGATGCCAAGCTCGACCATATTTGCCGCAAGCTGGCGCTGAAGCCGGGCGAGCGGTTTCTGGATTGTGGCGGCGGGTGGGGGGGGCTGATGCTGTGGGCCGCCGAAAACTATGACGTCGATGTGACGGGCATCACCTTGTCGCACAATCAGCATGCGTACGTGAACAATCTGATTCAGCAGAAGGGCCTGACCGGGCGCGTGCGCTTCGAACTGCTGGATTACCGCAAGCTGGACGAATCCAGGCCATTCGACAAGATCGCCTCGGTGGGGATGTTCGAACACGTGGGCCGCGCCCAGTTGACCGGGTATTTCGCCAAGCTGCGCCGCCTGGTGCGCCCAGGGGGCCTGATCATGAATCACGGCATCACGGCCGGTGGCCTGAGCAACACCGAACTGGGCAACGGAATGGGGGATTTCATCGAGAAGTTCATCTTTCCGGGCGGCGAGCTTTCCCACATCCACTATGTCCTGCAGACCATCTCCGAGGCCGGGCTGGAAATGGTGGACGTGGAGAACATCCGCCCGCACTATGCCCGCACGTTGTGGGCGTGGAGCGATGCGCTGGAACAGCACCTGGACGAGGCGCGCTCATTGCTGAATACACCGTCGGGGGAGCGCTCATTGCGCGCCTATCGCATGTACCTGGCCGGGTGCGCCATGGGATTCGAGCATGGCTGGGTCGCGTTGCACCAGATTCTGGCCCAGCATGTCCCCACCGGACGTTCAGACGAGCTCGACTACCGGCCGGATCTGTCCTACCCCTGGCGCCGCGACTATATGTACACGGACCGTTGATCCGCGCGGATCCGTGCCGTTTTCCGGTCCGCCGTCGGGCTGCCTGTTCGGTCGGACCGGGCGGGCGTCTCGCGGCGCGTCCGAGCCCGCGGGCGACCGGAAAACGGGATCAGGGTTTATTTTCTGCGATCCTGAGTGTAAAGTAACGCTTCTGCTGTAGTATTGGATGTCAATTCTGGCGGCGCCGATTCTGGCCCCGCCTGCCTACCCGGTGCCTTGTGGCACCTGCAGTGTCGGTATGTATTGGCGGCCCCCCTGGCCGTTTTCCGCACACCCTCCCCTAAGCTATGGCGTCGGATGCCCGCATCCGGCGTCTCCGTAACCCAAAGGAGGCTTCAATGTCTATTTTTCGTTCCCGGTCGTCGTGTGCGACTTCACCCCGGTCCGCTTTGCTGCCGGGTCTGGTACTGGCCACGTCGCTCGCCGTGCTGTCTGTGGCGCCTCTCGCGGCACAGGCGGCCGCCACTCCCGAATGCGAGCTGCAGCGCCCCATGCGCTTTGGCGGCATGAATTGGGAATCCAATCTCATGCTGGTGGAAATCGAACGCTTCATCGTCCAGCACGGCTACGGCTGCAAGACCGAGGTCCTGCCCACCGATACGCTGCTGGCACTGGCCTCGCTGGAGCGCGGCGATCTGGACGTCAACAGCGAGCTCTGGCTGAACAGTACGCTGGAGCCCTGGGACAAGGCAAAGGCGAGCGGCAAGGTCAAGCGCATCGGCGACATCTTCAATGGCCGGGAGGCCTGGTACATCCCCAAATACACCGCCGAGCGCCTGCCGGGCCTGAAGAAGGCCTCCGATCTGCCGAAGTACTGGAAGGAATTCCAGGACCCCGAGGAACCGTCCAAGGGCCGCTTTTATACCTGCCCGGCCGGCTGGGCCTGCGAAATCATCAACGGCAACCTCTACAAGGCCCTGGGCTTGGAGAAAACCTACACGCTGTTTTCCCCCGGCACCGGCGCCACCCAGAAGGCCGCGTTGATGTCGGCGTACCAGCGCAAGCAGAACGTCGTGTTCTATTACTGGTCGCCGACTCCGCTGGTCGGGGCGCTGGACCTGGTGAAGCTGGAGCTTCCGCCCTACGATCCGGTCAAGCAGAAGTGCCTCACCGATGCCGACTGTCCCGATCCGCAGGCCACCGACTTCCCGGACAATCCGGTGTTCACGGCCGTGAACACCAAGTTCGCCGAGCAGGCGCCGAAGCTCATCGCCTTCCTGGCCAAAGTCAAGATCCCGCTGGCGGTCGAAAACGAAGCCATGGCCTATATGGAGAAGAACGAGGCCGAGCCCCGGGATACAGCGCTGTGGTTCCTGAAAAACAAGCAGGACGTCTGGACCCGGTGGCTTCCAGCGGACGTGACGGAACGGGTCAAGGCTGCACTCTGAGGAGGCGGCCATGTTCCCCGAACTGATTTCCGCGCGCGATCTGCAGCGGCCCATCGATGCGTTCGTCAATGGGCTGGTGAACCAGTATTCCGACGTTCTGCGGGCGCTGACCCAGCCGCTGCTGGACCTGCTGGTCTGGGCGGACCACCTGCTGCGGGATTCGCCCTGGTGGGCCATCATCGCGGTGATCATGGGCATCGCCTGGCTGGCCAGCCGCAAATGGCGATTCAGCCTTGCCATGGGAGCATTGCTGGCGCTCCTGGGAGCCATTGGCCTCTGGGAACCGTCCATGCAGACACTCTCCCTGATGCTGGTGGCCGTGTCGATTTCCGTCCTGCTGGGGATCCCGATAGGGATCGCCATGGCAAGCTTTCGCGGGGTGCGCGCCGTGATGCTGCCGATTCTGGACGTCATGCAGACCATGCCGAGTTTCGTGTACCTGATCCCGGTGGTGATGCTGTTCAATCTGGGGAAGCTCGCAGCGCTGTTTGCCACCGTGATCTATGCCGTGCCGCCGGTCATCCGGCTCACCGATCTGGGTATCCGGCTGGTGGACGCCGAGGTGCTGGAGGCCTCCCGCGCGTTCGGTGCCAGTCGCAGCCGCCAGTTGTTCGGCGTGCAGCTTCCGCTGGCGCTGCCCAACATCATGGCCGGCATCAATCAAACCACCATGATGGCGCTGGCCATGGTCGTGATCGCTTCCATGATCGGGGTGCGCGGCCTGGGATACGAGGTGCTGCAAGGCATCAACCGCCTGCAGGTGGGCCGTGGCCTGCTGGCCGGGCTGGGCATCGTGATTCTGGCCATCATTTTCGACCGGATCACCCAGCAGTTCGGCCGACGCCGCCAATCGCGGGGGAGCTGACATGAACAAGATCGAAGTGCACAACATCTACAAGATCTTCGGACCTCGTCCAGAACGATGGATGGGAGCGGTGCGCGATGGAGCCTCCAAGGACGCCTTGCTGGAACGCAGTGGCCATACGCTGGGGCTGCGCAATATCAGCCTGTCGATCGAAGCCGGCCACATCCACGTCATCATGGGGCTTTCCGGTTCCGGCAAATCCACGTTGATTCGCCATTTCAACCGCCTGATCGAACCCAGCGCGGGGAAGATCCTGGTGGACGGCGTCGACGTGATGGGACTCAAGCCGAGAGAGCTCGAAAAGTTTCGCCAGCGGAAGATGAGCATGGTGTTCCAGCGCTTCGGGCTGATGCCGCACCGGACGGTGCTGGAGAACGCGGCCTACGGCCTGGCGGTGCAGGGCGTGCGCCGGGCGGAGCGCGAATCGCGGGCGCGCCAGTGGCTGGAACAGGTGGGCCTTTCCGGCTTCGAATCACAGTACCCGCACCAGCTCTCGGGCGGGATGCAGCAGCGGGTGGGCCTGGCCCGCGCACTGGCCACCGATGCGGAGATCCTGTTGATGGACGAGGCCTTCTCGGCGCTGGATCCCCTGATTCGCCACGAGATGCAGGATCAGTTGCTGGCGCTGCAATCCCGGTTGAACCGGACCATCGTGTTCATCACGCACGATCTCGATGAAGCCCTTCGCCTGGGGAACCGGATCGCCATTCTCAAGGATGGCGAGCTCGTCCAGGAAGGCACACCCGAGGACATCCTGCTGTCGCCGGCCAATGACTATATCGAGTCATTCCTGCAGGACGTCAACCGGGGCAAGGTGCTGAATGCCTCGCATGCCATGGTGGAGCGCACGCTGACCCTGACCATGCGGACCCAGCCCGTCCATGCGCTGGAGCGTCTGGTGGCGCGGGGTTACGACTACGTGACGGTGCTGGATGGCAAGCGGCTGGCGGGCGTGCTGATGCGCGCCGATGCCCAGCGTGCGGTCCGGGAGGGTGCGCGCGACGTGTCGCGCTATCTGTCCGACATGGCCTCGGTGCCCGCATCGGCCGGTCTGGACGAGGTCCTTGCCCGATTGCTGCGCAATCCCGAGCCGGTGGCCGTCACGGACGACCGGG